>DATBKA010000631.1:0-2781 GCA_036556105.1 Ilumatobacteraceae bacterium
GACATCATCGCCTCCGCCGGCAGCCGCTACACGTACTCCGCCAACACGCTGGCGATGGACGAGGCGCTGGAGCGCGGGTTCAGCAAGCTCGCCCTCGTCGGCATGAGCTGCCAGTCATCGGTCCCGCCGGTGATGTGGCACCGCAAGGTCGGCAAGGTTTCGAAGCCGATCGTGTTCAACCTCGGTCTGCTGTGCTCGAAGACGTTCGACGACGCGATCTTCCCAGAGCTGTTCGAGGCGAAGTACGGATTGAAGAAGGCGGAGATGCTCAAGATGAACATCAAAGGCGTCTTCCAGATCTGGATGAAGGACGGGTCGTATCACGAGATCGATCTGAAGGAATGTCATCAATGGACTCGTGAGGGTTGCAAGATGTGCCCCGACTTCGCCGCCGAGCACAGCGACATCGCTACGGGCGGCATCGGCGAGGACAACGACTGGACGCTGACGATCGTGCGCACCGAGCTCGGTGAGGAAGTGATCACGCGCATGATCCACGACGGCGTCATCATCGCTCGCCCAGCGCAGGAGGACGAGAAGGCGATGAAGCTGCTACGCCTGCTGTCCATCGTCAGTCGCCGCCGGTGGCCCGAGTGGGCCGACAAGGCACCGTCGGTCGGAGTTCCACCGCCGAAGAAGAAGGCGGCGACGGGCAACGGCCACTAGCTCGCGTCAGCCGTCGCCACGGCTTTACGCGTGCGGTACAAGCTCCCTGAGATCGCTGCGGCGAGCATCACCACGATCACCGCCAATGACGCGTAGGTGTCGAAGTGGTACCAGTGCGACACCGCCATCTTGATACCGACGAAGATCAGGATGCTGCCCAGGGCGTGCGACAAGTAGTGGAATCGATCCTTCGCCGTGGCCAGCAGGAAGTACATCGCCCGCAGACCGAGGATGGCGAAGGCGTTCGACGCGAACACGAGATAGACCTCGTTCGACACGGCGAGGATCGCCGGCACGGAGTCCACGGCGAAGATCACGTCGGTGATCTCGACGACGACGAGCGCGGCGAGCAGCGGTGTCGCCGCCCGCTTGCCGTCGACGCGGGTGAGGAAGCGGTGCCCGTCGAACTCCTCGCTGACCGGCATGATCCTGCGCAGGAGGCTCAGCCCGTGCGCCGTCTCCGTCTGGCCTTCGTCGGCACGATGGCGGATGATCTTCGCGCCGGTGTAGACGAGGAACACGCCGAACACGAGCAGCAGCCACCAGAACCGGCTGATCAGCGCGCTGCCGAGGACGATGAACAGGGCGCGCAGCGTCAGCGCCCCGAAGATCCCCCAGAACAGGACGCGGTGCTGGAACTTGACCGGGATCGACAACGTCGCGAACAGGACCGCCCACACGAAGACGTTGTCGACGCTCAGCGACTTCTCGATCAGGTACCCGCTGATGTACTCGCCGAACGCGTCGCCGCCGAAGACCACGGCGATCACGCCGGCGAACAGCAAGCCGCACGACACCCACACGGCAGATTCGATCGCCGCTTCTTTGGGCGTCGGGGCGTGGTCGTCGCGGTGCCGGTACAGGTCGATCGCCAACATGGCGACGATCACTGCGCCGAGCGCGAACCAGGCGACGATGGGAACGTCGAGATCGACGAACTGCGATCGATCTGACGAAGCATTGGAGAGCATGCTGAGCATCAAGAGCCTTTCGACTGTCACGGAACCGGTGGACAGTCGAAGGTCTTGCTCCCGCTGACGCGGGCGAGAGGCCGGGCAGCGCTGCTGCCGTGTTGACGACCTTCCCGAGGGGCTACTCCCCTCCGACGCCACGAGTCTAGGTCTTCACGCTGCCTTTGACGCCGGGCGCCCCGCATAGGTGCAGAAGTCCTCAAACGCGCCAGAATCGGTGGATGGCAGCCGATGTGCTCGCGGCAACGCTCGTCGCTCCGGGAGAGCTGCGGTTGCAGCGGTTCCCGTACCCACAGCAGCTCGAGCCCGGTGCAGTCCTGCTGAAGATGCTGGCCTCGGGCATCTGTGGAACGGACAAGCACACCTTTCGCGGCGAGACGCAGCAGTACGCCGGAACCGACCATGCCTCATCGACCCCGTTTCCGATCATCCAAGGCCACGAGAACGTCGGCATCGTCACCGCATTGGGTGATGGCGGGGCGGCTGCGTTCGATGGAACACCGCTGCACGTCGGCGATCGCGTCGTTCCAGCCCCGAACCGCGCCTGTGGCGAGTGCGAGTTCTGTCGCGGCGACTATCCGTACTACTTCTGCCGCCGGTTGGAGAACTACGGCAACTCGTTGACGTGCGCCCAGTCGCCGCACCTGTTCGGGGGCTGGGCGGAGTTCCTGTACCTCCGGCCGCGGACGCCGGTGTTCCGCGTTCCCGAGAACCTGCCGACGAACGTCGCCGTGCTGACGGAGTTGTTCGCCGTCACGCACAGTCTCGACCTCGCCGCCAAGATGCCTCGGCCAGGCGGCTTCCGCCCGGGTGACTCGGTTGCGGTCGTCGGGATCGGCCCCGTCGGCGTGGTCCACGTCGCCAAGGCGATGCTGCTCGGTGCATCGACGGTGATCGCCATCGACCCGTTCGGACCGCGTGTTTCGCTCGCCGGGGAGCTCGGCGCGACGCACACATTGGTGGCGAGCGGCTCCGACCCAGCCGCGGCCGACTTCGTGCGGGACGTCAGCGGTGGTCGAGGTGTGGACGTCGTGGTCGATGCAACCGGGCATCCAGCGAGCTTCGGGCCGTCACTCGAGCTGCTGCGCGACGGCGGCACGTTGATCGAGGTCGGCGCGTTCGTCGACCTCGGCACCGTGCCGAT
>DATBKA010000632.1:0-15617 GCA_036556105.1 Ilumatobacteraceae bacterium
GCCAGGCTCGTAGGAACGAATGATCGGGTGCTCGGGATTGGCGCGCCAATGCGCCGTGGCGTGACGGCCCGGAGAGTTGTCGCAACAACCGACGTGACCGCAGTGCATGCACATGCGCAGGTGCACCCAGTGGCCACCAACGCGGAGGCAGTCCTCACAGCCGATGCTGGACGGCTCGACCTCGTCGACCGTGTCGAGGTGGGCACACGGTACGTCGACTGCGCCTCGAACAAGTTCGCTCATGCGCGGAGCGTATACACGCCATCTCGTGAGCCGGCGACCGTCGGGGTTCGCGCGAGACTGCTCGGGTGTCATGGTGGTCGACGGTCCGGTCAGTCGGTGACGCACTCGGTGTGTTCAAGCCGAAGGCTGCGCCGATTGGTTGCGTGCTCGGGCGAACGATCTACGCCGAGACGAAGCGCTCGGCGCAGATCGTCAACATCCTCCGTCCACGTCGGCCGCTCGATGCCGCCATGGTTGCCCGGTTGGCCGCGCTGTTCCCTGAGCTCGACGTCTCGACGATCGCGGTCAAGACCCGCTGCCGGTTGCCGTCGAACAAGTTCCAGGAGTCCGGCTCGGTCTACGCGATGACGTTCGGGTCGACGATCTACTGGCGCGACGAGCTCGACACCGGCAATCCATCCGATCTGGTCAAGTTGATCCACGAGATCGTGCACGTCGATCAGGTGCGCCGGCTCGGGGGAGAGGCGGAGTTCGCCTGCGCGTACGGCCGCGGCTATCTCGCCGGTGGCGGCACACTTCCCGCGTACATCGACGATCCGACCGCCTACCACCGCAACCCGTTGGAGGCTGAGGCGTACACCTTCGAGTCGCAGTTCCGCGACGCCCAGGGCAAGGCGGTGGCAGCGCTGCTGCCGAACGGCTGAGCGCCGCGCCGCCTCACTCGTCCTCGTCGACAGGGTCTCGTTCGTTGAGCCGCTTGAAGAAGTCGTCGCTCTCGTCAGCGTCATCGGGCGGCAGCGGTTCGCTGTCCAGATAGCTGTCCGGAAACCTCTTCTCCAGCACCTCAGGGCCGCGAACAGTCGCGTCGGTGCTGGGCGGTGGTGGAGCGACGAGCATCACCCGGCTCATCGCGTCGCCGAGCATGAGCATCGCCGAGGTCAACCTGAGCAGACTTGTCGGATAGGCGAGGAGGTACGCGGGAAGGTCAGATCCATCCGGCGCGTAGACGAGCGATCGAACCCACGGCACCAGGTTGGCCAGCAACTCGTCCAACCCGGCGAGAGATTGCAGCATCTGGTCGATGTGTTGGAGCGTCGCTGCGTCGCGGGCCGCCTTGGCGTCGAACTCGGCACGATGTCCGGACACCCAGTCGGGATGTGCCTCGCCGAACTGAGCGACATCGGCGGCGCGATCGGCCATCGCCTGACGGGCATCGTCGAGCTGGGCTACCCACGGTCGCAGACCCGCTTGCAGCCCCTCGAGCACGTGGATGGCGTCGGTCGCCAGGGCCTTCATCTGCTGATAGTCGGTGCTGTAGTTCTGGACGTAGTTCCCGAGCATCGCCCCACCGATGAAGAAGTACGTCAGCCGCGTGGTCGATTCGAACGGAGACAGTCCGAGGTTGAGTGCGATCCACCCGAACTTGGCGGCGTTCGAACCACCGTCGATGTCGACACCGAGAAAGCAGAAGTCCTTTCCGAGGCTCGGGTCGACCATGTTGTCGAGCAACGTCTTGACGTCGATGACACCGGCGAGAGCGCCGGCTTGGCGGCCCAAGGACTCCTGCTGCGCAGCGAGCCACGCAGGATCGAACAAGCGCTCACCCGGAGTCAGCGTGCTGAGCGGGAACGAGGCGGGTGCGCGATCATGCGCCGCCGCGGCACCCTGGGTCAACGCGACCGGCACGACAGCGTCAGGCGTCGCAACCATCGGTTGTGTGGGGTCCAGGAAGATCACGCCGACATCGGTGTAGAGCGCGACCGCACCCGGCGGGAGGTTTCCGGTCGGCACCATCGCCACCTGTGCTGGACGGAGCTCGCCGATCCAGAGCGGATCGGCCGCTCCCGCATCGTTGAGGCCACGAGCGACGTCGAACATGGTGTCCAGCGGCGGCCCGGTGAGCGTCTGGTACCCCTGACCGAAGATCCCGACCGAGGTGACACCACTGCGGACCAAGTCGAGGTTGGGCAGTTGTCCGGAGACCTCGGCGGCGGTGCCGGTCAGCGACGCACCGGCGTTGTTGGCAACGAACACCGGTGTCGTGCCGGGCAGGCCGGCGAGGACCTGTGGCAGCGCTGGGCCCGTGACGACACCGCTGCGTCCGGTATCGAGCACGGCTGCCGCGAACTGGCCGGCATCGGCGACCGACATCGTTCCGGGCGGCACGGTGGCGGTCGGATCGAGGAACAACGCTTCGCTGAACGGTCGCGTCTTCGTCGCATCGGACAGCACGTCGCCGAAGCCGAGCGTCTTCGACGGATCGGTCAGCACATCGCCGAACTTGCCAGTGCGTTCGGCATCGTCCAACCACGGGAAGAACTGGCCGGGACCGATGGTGTCGGGAATCCCGCGATCGACCCGCGGGACGACATCGAGGACGTTGTCGAGCAGGCGGCCGGGCCCGGCGGTGGGTGGGACGTACACGCCGCCCCAGCCACCACCGAACACCTGGACCGGCTGTGCGGCAGTGGGCAACTCGAACACCTGCGGGAACGCGCCTGTCACGCTCGGATCGGTCCGCGGGAGGTCGAACACCTGTGGGAACGAGCCCGTCGCGCTCGGCGAGCTCGGAGGCAGGTCGAACACACGCGGGAAGCTGCCGGTGCCGGGAAGCTCGATGCGTATGTTGCCGGGTGTCTGCGCCAGCGCGTCGGCGAGGCCCGGCCGGTCGAGGATGCCCGTGATCAGTCGCACGTCGTCGGGGCTGAGCACCTTGGCGATGTCGGATCCGTCGAGCGAACCGACGACTTCCAACTCCGACACGGCGTTGGCCAGCTCGGCCCGACCTTGCGCGCTGTTCTTCGTGAACAGCCATTGCAGATCGTCGAACTGATACACGTACGGCTGGCCCCGCTCGGCGTTACGAGCCTGGATGAGGACGCGCTCCAGGCGCAACGCGTCGGTCGCGGGGACGATCGTCGCGCCTCGTGCGTTGGCGATGCCGACTGTCAACTTCTTGAACGCCTCTTCGACGCCCCAACGGCTGCAGGCAAACTCCAGGTCAAGGCCGAGCTCCTCGGCCATCTGGCCCATCTGCCAGAACAGCCGGTTCCTACCGTCGTCCGACCGGAGCAGCTTGCTCCACAGCTTGAAGAACTCTTCGTTGCCGTGGAACCATGACGGCGCTTCCGTGAACGTTGCCGGGCTCGGGCCACGGGCGAACGTGCCGACCGCACTGGCGCGCATCTCACTGGTCGCGCCGAGCTTGGCGGCGGCTTCCAGCACTTGGGTCGCCTCGGCCAGAGCGGACGGGCCGCTGCGCAACCAACGGATCCCGTACAGACCGAGCTTGCCGGTGTTCTTCACGAGCATCACGACGTTGAACACCGCGGCGACGAGATCGGCGATCTTGGCCTGCGCAACTTTCCGATCCATCTCGCTGTTGTGCTCCAACAGCAGGGTCATCCCGCTGACGGCGCGCCGATATGGATGAGAGAACTCGCCGACCACCGTGGCGTAGTCGTCGAGCGACGAGATGAGCAGCTCGGCAGACTTCAGCGCCGCCGCAGTGACTTGCTTCTCGGCATCGACGTTCATTTCGAGCAGCTGCGACCAGGCGATGTCGGCGTCGCTTCGGGCGGTCGTCGGTTGTGGTGCCGTTTCGGTCAGGTAGCTGAGCGCCGACGGCTGTGGCGCCTCTTGCTGTTGCTGCTGTTGCTTCGCTCGGCGCACGAGCAGCAGGCCGCCGGTCGTCGTCGCCACGCCCAACGGGATCAACACGAAGGGTAGAGGGGACGTGTCCGACCCGTCTGTTGCCGGCGGTGCGACCGCGACAGCAGGCGGCGTGATGGCAGGTACTGGAGCCGGGGCGGCGACGACCGCCGGTGGCACGGGTTGCGATTGCGGCACTGGAGCGGGCGCGGGCGCGATCACCACCGGAACGTCGCTCGGCGGCGGCCCGGCCGCGACCGGCACATCGACGACCTCGAGCAGACCAGGGGCAAGAGTGTCCCGTGGCGCAGCCGGGCTGTTGTCGCCGTACGACAGTCCGTCTCGACGCACGAAGGCCTCTGGGTACATCTCTTCGAGCCCAGTCGTATCGGGGCCGGCGAGCGTGGCGATGAACCACACCCAGCCCAACTCCGATTCCGGCGGAGCGACCAAGTTGCCGGCATCCGGGTTCGACGAGCAACCGTCGACGACGAGCAGATCGGAATGAAACTCCTGGAATGTCTGGCCGGTGTATTGGACGTACGCCGTCCGGTCGCCGCCGATGATGGTGTCGAGCCGCCAGGCCTTGTTGACGCTGGCGAAGTTTCCCTCCGGCGGAGTTGGGTATCGCGGGTCGAACCCGAGCACGACCACGCCGCTGACGTCGTCGGCAGCTACAGCTCGCTGACGCGGTCCGGCGAGGCGCACGCCAGTGATCATCACGCCGCCTCGAAACGCCTCAGTGTCGATGTCGTATGCGGGTGGCATGACCCCGTCGGCGGTCGGGGCGAGCAGGCCGCCCTCGCCGAACAGGCGAGCGAACGTGTTGTCGTCCAAGGGGCCCGTGGTCGCGTGCACCCACCCGGTGATATCCGCGTCGCCAGGTGCAGGCGACGGGGCGGCCGCGCCGTCAGGGGTGACCACGTCGCCGTCGGGATCCTGGAACGCGATTCCCTTCGGCGGATCCGCCCAGGCGACCGTGGTTGCCGCGTCGCCGGCTCGGCAGGCGAGCCAGTTGTCGATCTCGGTGACCGGATCGGGTTCGCCCGGCGTCGGAGCTTGGGCCTCACCGGCTCCGGCCGCCGAACCCGGGACGAACGTCATCGCCGAGCAGGTGAGCACGGCCGCCCACAAGGGCTTGGCGGGGATGATCACAATGCGCCTCCCTTCGGGGAACCACAGTCGGTGAACCAGTAGACGAACCCGTTGTCGTCGACGATCACATGGGATTCGGTGTCGTCGAAGGTCGTCCCGTCGGAGGTCGTTCGCGTCTTGACCGTGGTGACGGCTTCGATCGTCCGGGTGATGTCGTCGGTCGTCCAATCCCATGCACCCACCTCAACGATCTCGACGTACTCGACGGAGCCCTGCGGAATCTGTAGATCGGCGAGTTGTGCGTCGCATGCCGCGCCGTCGTAGCGCTCGAGCACGAGCGGACTGAGGTGAGAACTGAGGAAGGTCTCGTCGCCCGCCTGGATGGCCGCACTGAAGGATTCGAAGAAGGCTTCGACCGCGGCCGCCGGGTTGGGCGGTGGTGCCGACGTCGAGGTCGTCGTCGCGGCAGCGATCGGCAGAGTCGTCGTTGCGGACACCGTCGTTGCGGGCACCGTCGTGGTTGCGGCGACCGTCGGAGCGATCGTGGCGGGAGCCGGCGTTGTCGCCGGTGCTGTGACGACAGGCGCGGGGGTGATCGCCGGTGCGCTGGTCGACGTGGCCGGTCGAATCGCCGCTGTGTCGTCCCCCGAGTCGAAGAGCAGCGCGACGCCGATCGCGGCGATGACGATGCCAAACCCCGCGACCGACCATCCGAGCCCCGTCCCCGAGCGCCCCACGCACCGAAGGTTAGTTCGTTTGTGAATCCGATGTCACCCGTGTCGTCGGCGCGGGTCGCCGAAGGCGCTGCCCGGTTAGCCTCGCGGTCATGAGCATCGGCGACGAGAAGTACATCGCCTTCACCACCTACAAGCGCGATGGCACCCCAGTGACGACACCCGTGTGGGCTGTGCCCCTCGACGACGGCAAGCTCGGATTCTGGACGTCGTCGTCGTCCGGCAAGGCCAAGCGGCTGGGGCACACCTCGAAGGTGATGGTCCAGCCGAGCAACGGCCGTGGCAAGCCGAAGCCAGGCTCCACCGCCGTGCAGGGCACCGCCGTGCTGGTCACGGGGCCGGAGCTGGAAGGCATCCGCGCCAAAGTCAACGCCAAGTACGGGTTCATGGTCGGGGTCAGCAAGTTCGGCAACAAGATCGGCGAGCTGATCAAGCGCAAGAAGCAGCCGTACGGCGACCGCGGCGTCGTGATCACCCTGAGTTGAGTCGCACCCACCCGTGGTCCGCCGTGGACACATCCTGGGCGCGCTCGTCGTCGGCATCGGCGTCGTCACCTCGGCGTGCAGCTCCGACACCGGACCTTCCGCAGTGGCGGACTCGACGCCGTTCAGCTCGCCGTCCGTCGCCACCGACCCGGCCGGCACGACCAGCGTGACGCTCGCGACGACGAGTACGACGAGCCCGCCCGACCCAACGACATCGTCGACATCGACCTCGAGCACGTCGACGACCTCGACCTCGACGTTGCCCGATGCGGTCATCGAGACGCGAGTGATCGGTCAGTCGGTGCAAGGCCGGGACATCACCGCGTACCATCTCGGCACGCCGGGTGGGCGGCCGGTGCTGCTGATCGGCGTGATCCACGGCAACGAACCCAAAGGGGAACTCATCACGCGCAAGATCCGCACGATGCCGATCCCACCCGACATCGACCTGTGGGTCATCGACAGCATCAACCCCGACGGGCTAGCAGCGAACACGCGCGAGAACGCCAACGGCGTGGATCTCAATCGCAACGTGTCGTGGAACTGGAACTACATCCCGAAGTCGGACGACAACGACCAGTACTCCGGCGAGGCGCCGGCGGACCAGCCCGAGACGCAAGCACTCGAATCGTTCGTCAACGAGATCCAGCCGGCGATCACCATCTTCTGGCACCAGGACGCGAACCGCGTCTCGCCGGGTGGAGCGCGCAAGGAGATCTCGCTGAGGTTCGCCGAGATCGTCGGCCTCAGCACGGCTTCGACACCGTGCTCGGCGGGTTGCACCGGCACGGCCACTCAGTTCGTCAACCACGCCGTGGCCGGCGGCAGCGCCTTCATCGTCGAGTTGCCCGGCAACGACGAGGTGACCGAGGCGATGGTCGACCTGCACGCCGAAGCCACGCTGGAGGTCATCACGATGTGACCGAGTGTTTCAAGGCACCCTGTCCGCCTTGAAACACTCGGTTCAGTCGCGGCCTTTGGCTTGACGGCCGAGAGCGCGCTGCATATCGCGCTGAGCATCGCGCTCGGCCATCGCGTTGCGCTTGTCGGCCTTGCGGCGGCCACGGGCGAGAGCCAGCTCGACTTTGACCTTGCCGTCCTTGAAGTAGAAGGCCAACGGCACGAGGGCCAGCCGCTCCGTTGCCACCTGGGCGCCGATGCGAGCGATCTCCTTGCTGTGCAGCAAAAGCTTGCGCGGGCGGTCGGGATCGTGCGCTCCAACCCCGTGAGCGAACTGGTACGGCGGGATGTGCACGCCGTCGAGCCAGATCGCTCCGTTGAGCACCCGGGCGTACGCATCGGTCATCTGCAGGTGGCCGAGACGGAGACTCTTGACTTCGCTGCCTTGCAGCACGATGCCCGTCTCGATGGTGTCGAGTATCGCGTAGTCGTGTCGCGCCTTGCGGTTGCTGGCGATCACCTTTCGACCCTCGGACATGGCAGGTGAGGGTAGCGGTGGTCGCTACTGTGCGGCCGATGCTCGACTTTCGCGGCCGCACGTTCGCTGAAATGATCGGTCACGCCTACGACGGCTATCCGCTGGAGGCGTGCGGGCTGCTCGTCGGGCGCGGCGACCGCGTTGAACGCTTCGTGGCCTGTACGAACGAGGCCGCCTCGGCTCGGGTGTACACCATCCCTCCGAAGGAGTTGTTGCGCGCCGAGCGGGCGGCGGAGGACGACGGTCTGGAACTGATCGGCGTGTTCCACAGCCACACCCACACCGAGCCGTACCCGAGCCCCACCGACGTCGACCAGGCTCCCGATCCCGGGTGGCACTACGTGATCGTCAGCCTCAAGCGGGACGCGCCGGAAGTGCGCAGCTACCGGATCGTCGCCGGGCAGATCTCCGAGGAGCGCATCGCCGCCGGCTGAGGTAGAATCCCGACCGGACTGATCGGTTTCATCGGAATAGAAGCGCTGCGCCTGCTCGTTGCAACCGGTCACAGCCTGTGGAGGTGGTGGTGATGGTTCCTTACGAGAGTGTCCTCGACATGATCGGCAACACGCCGATGGTCGACGTCAGCCGGCTGTCGCCGAACCCCGACGTGCGGATCATCGCCAAACTCGAGGGCCAGAACCCGTTCGGCTCGGTCAAAGATCGCATCGCCAAGTCGATGATCGAGCACGCCGAGAAGCATGGACATCTCAAGCCGGGCCAGACGATTCTCGAGCCATCGAGCGGCAACACCGGCATCGCTCTCGCCGCCATCGCCCGGTTGAAGGGTTACCCGATCAAGATCCTCATGCCGAGCAGCGTGTCGATCGAGCGCCGTCAGATGCTCGAGGTCTTCGGCGCCGAGGTGATCCTCACCCCCGGCGAGGAAGGCAGCAACGGAGCCGTTCGCCGCGCCCAGGCGATGGCCGAAGAGCACCCCGAATGGTGCTTCCTCTACCAGTACGGCAACGACGCCAACCCGCTCGCCCACTACGAAGGCACCGGCCCGGAGATCTGGCGCGACTGCCCGGAGATCACCCACTTCGTCGCTGGCCTGGGCACCAGTGGCACGTTGATGGGGACAGGTCGCTACCTGAAGGAACAGAACCCGGCGATCAAGGTGATCGCCATCGAACCGCCACTCGGTGAGCGTGTCGAAGGCCTGCGCAACCTGGACGACGGATACATCCCTCCGGTCTTCGAGCAGTGGTACGGCTTCGACCTCCTCGACCGCAAGCGTGTCGTCCGGCCGCGAGAGAGCCTGGAGTGGACGCGCCGACTCGTCAACGAGTGCGGCGTGTTCGCAGGCATCTCGTCGGGCGCGTCGATGGCCGGCGCGGCGAAGGTCGCCAGCGAGATCGACGAAGGCGTGATCGTGCTGATCGTGTCCGACGGCGGCTGGAAGTACTTGTCGACCGGTGCCTACACCGACGATCTCGACGAGGCCGAAAAGCAGGCCGAGCGGATCATTTACTTCTGAGGCGCTTCCTTCCGCATCCACACGGTCGCTAAGGTTCCCGGGTGCACTTGACTCGAGTCAGGGCCGTGGCGGCGGCCCTCCTCATCACCTCTGGCTGCGTCGCGCTCCCGAGCCTTGTCGCCGAAGCTCCCGTCGCCCAGGCAGCGACGTTGTTGCCGGGCTCGTCGGCATATCAAGCGGTTGCCCCGTTCCGTCTCGCCGACACGCGGCCCGACCAGGGGGCGTTCGGCTTCACGCGTCTCAGCGCCAACGTGATCAGGGTGCAAGTGGCCAATCGTGCCGGCGTGCCCGCGAATGCCTCCGCCGCAGTGCTGAACGTCACCGGAGTCAACACGTCTGCCCCAGGATTCCTCACCGTGTATCCGGCAGGCACCGCGTTGCCGACGGCATCGAACGTGAACTTCGACGCTGCCGGACGGGTGATGGCCAACATGGTCACCGTCAAGCTCGGCGCGGGCGGTGCGGTCGACGTCTACGTGCAGAACCCGATGGACGTCGTCGTCGACGTCTCCGGTGCCTACGTTCCGGTCAGCGCCACAGTGTCGGCGGGACGGTTGGTCACGCTCCCCAGCGGCGCCGTCCGCGTGCTCGACACCCGTCAGCGTGGCGTGGGCGTCGCTGCCGGCGGCATCGAGCGGGTCGACGTCAGCGCCGCCGGCGTGCCGGCCAACGCCGCCGCGGTCGTCGTCAACATCACGGCCACCGAGACCGGCGTCGGGTTCTGGACAGCGTTCCCTGCCGACCAGGTCGAGCCGCCGACGGCGAGCAACGTCAACACCGACGGATACGGGCAGACCCGCGCCGGTCAAGCGATCGTGCTGCTCTCCGGCGTCGCCGCCCTCAACGTGTTCAGCCTCGCCGGTGGCCATCTCATCGTCGACGTCGCCGGCTACTTCACGGGAGCAACGGCGGCGAAGTCGCTCGACGGGTTGTTCGTGCCGACGAACCCGACACGACTCCTCGATTCGCGTGACATGTTCGTGATGCCGACGTGGGGCGGCACGACGCTCGAAGTGCCGGTCCACGCCCCCGACCCGCAGATCTCTGCGGTCGCCGTCAACATCACGGGCACGGAGTCGATGTACAGCGGGTTTGTCACCGCGTTTCCAGCTGGTGTTGCCCGCCCGAGCTCGTCGAACCTCAACCTCGACACGTGGGATCAGACCGTCGCCAACCACTCGATCGTCCGGGTCAGCAATCGCGGCCTGAGCCTGTACACGCTGCAGGGCTTGCACATGATCGCCGATCTCAACGGCTGGTACCTCGGCGCGCCGTCGGCGGCAACCCTGCCCGTGCCGGTCGTTCCCGTGTACGGGCCGGCCACGGCACTGCACCTCGACGTCGTCTCCGTCGGGATCTCGACCGCAGTCGGCACGGGAACGAACCTCGACGCGGTGGCCAACCTCGGAATCGCCGCAACCTGGAACGGCAAGGCCCAGATCGGCGTGCCCGGCAACGTCGTGCTGTTCGGGCATCGCACCACGCACGGCGCCCCGTTCCTGCGGATCAACGAGATCCCGCTCGGACAGTTCATCTCGTTGACCGGCAGTGACGGTCATTCGTACAACTACATGGTCGTCCGTCAAGACGTGACGCTGCCGTACTTCAACACCATCAACAACATCGGTCTGACGTCAGGTCGGTCGACCGTGCAACTCGTCGCCTGCACACCGCCGCACTCCGTCAAGTTCCGTCACGTGACGACGGCGCGCCTGATCAGCGTCACCTAGCCGGCGCGAGCCCGTTACGTCTCGAACTTGCTTGGGCGCGCTTTTGCCCCGCCGGCGGCACCGGTCGCGCCCATCGAGCCTTCTTGGGCGCGGTGCATACCCACCGGCGGCACGTTTCGCGCCCGACCGGCGGGGTTAGCGGCCGAGCACCAGCAGCAGCAGGCCGACGACGACCACGGCGGATGCAGCGATGCGGCGAATCGCCTGACCTTCGTTGAGGTAGCGGGCACCGACGAACGCGGCGATCAGAACGCTGGACTCGCGCAAGCAGGTGACGTAACCCACCGGCGCACGGCGGAAGGCCAACTGGACGAGCGCGTACGTCACACCCGAAGCGATGCCCATCGTGACGAAGCGCCGCCAGTAGTTGCGCATCGCCTTGGTCATCTCCGGCAGCCTGCCGGTGGCCAACGAGTATGTCGTCGTCGACGCGGTCACCCCGACGAACGACGCTGCGGCATACAGCGGGGTGTCGGTGGTGCGAATGCCTTTGGCGTCGGCCACGGAATAGATGCCGATGGTCGCGGCGACGCCGAGCGCGGCGCGCACCTGCTTCGACACGCCACGACCGGCGAGCGCGAACAGACCGCAGGCAACGACGACCATCCCGACCACACCGATCGGCTTGAACGAATCGTTCAGCAGCAGGATCCCGCCGAGGCCGGCGAGCAGCGCCCCGCCGCCTCGCGCCACGGGATAGGCGACGGAGAAGTCGCCGACGTTGTAGGCCTTGGCGAGGAAGAGGCAGTAGGGGAGATGGACGATCCCGGTCACGGCCGCCCAGATGTAGCCGCGCGCCGGGATGCCGCCGGCGGCGACCAGCACAACGGCCGAGAGGACGCCGGCGACGAAGAACTGCCCCCACAGAGCGATGAAGCGATCGCTGATCGACTGCTTGACGGAGAGGTTCCACGCGGCATGCAGGACTGCGGCGGCGAGCGCCAGAACGGTGGCTGTCAGCATGTCGCTCCGTGGCCGATCGGGATCGGAGCGAGCGTAGAACGTGGCGGCGGTCGTAGTCTGAACCATCGATATGCACGACGAGATGGGCGAACGGGCCGGCGATTCAGGACCCGAGGCGATCGGCGACGGGATGGACCGTCCGATCGGGATGTTCGACAGTGGGTTCGGTGGGCTCACCGTGGCGCGCGCTGTCATCGATCTGCTTCCGGCGGAGAACGTCGTCTACATCGGCGACACCGGTCGGTATCCCTACGGCCCGCGCCCGCAGGACGAGGTCCGTCAGTTCGCGCGTGAGCTGGCCTGGAGCCTCGTCAAGCACCACGATGTCAAGGCCGTCGTCGTCGCTTGCAACACGGCCTCCGCAGCCGCGCTCGACGTGCTGCAGCAAGAACTGCCGGTCGTCGTCGTCGACGTCGTCGAGCCCGGGGCGCGCGCCTTGGTGCGCACGACTCGGTCAGGTCGGGTCGGCGTCATCGGCACGGTCGGGGCGATTGGCTCGGGTGCGTATGAGCGCGCCGTCGACGCCACCGGCTCGGGTGTTGCCCTCACCTCGGTGGCATGTCCCGGGTTCGTCGAGTTCGTCGAGCGCGGCCAGACGTCCGGCGACGAGATCACGATTCTGGCCGAACGACTGCTCGCACCCGTCAAGGAGGCGGGCGTCGATGCCTTGCTGCTCGGTTGCACCCACTACCCGTATCTGGCGCGTGTCATCGGCGACGTGATGGGCCCCGACGTGACGCTCGTGTCGAGTGCCGACGAGACCGCGTTCGCCACCCGCGACCTGCTGCGTCGACTCGGCCTCCTCCGCGACGACGATGCGACCAACCCGGCAGAGCACCGCTTCTACTCGAGCGGTGACATCTCCTGGTTTGCCGATCTCGGCGGACGCCTGCTCGGGCCCGAGCTCAGCGCCGCTGACCACTGGCAGCCGTCGACGTGACGCATCTGCCGCGATGACGAGGAGCACCTACGCATGACCCGGTTCGACGGACGCGCCGACAACGAGTTGCGGACGATCACGTTCGAGCGTGACTACACCGAGATGGCCGCGGGCAGTGTGCTCGTCTCGTTCGGCAAGACCCGCGTGCTGTGCACGGCGTCCGTCGACGAGAACGTGCCGCGTTGGATGAAGGGGTCGGGGAAGGGCTGGGTCACTGCCGAGTACTCGATGCTGCCCGGCGCGTCGCCGGAGCGCATCGAGCGTGAGGCAGCCAAAGGCAAGCAGAGCGGTCGCACCGTCGAGATCCAACGGTTGATCGGCCGCTCGCTGCGCGCCGCCTGCGACATGCAGTTGCTCGGCGAGCGGCAGGTCGTCGTCGACTGCGACGTGTTGCAAGCGGATGGTGGGACACGCACTGCCAGCATCTGCGGTGGCTACCTTGCGCTGCACGACGCCTTGTCGCGACTGGTGCAGGCGAAGATCATCCGCGCCCACCCGCTCCACTCGTTCTGCGCCGCCATCAGCGTCGGCATCGTCGACGGCGTGTCGGTGCTCGACCTTCCCTACATCGAGGATGCCACCGCCGAAGTCGACATGAACGTGGTGATGATCGCCAAGGATGGCGCCGAGCCGCGATTCGTCGAAGTGCAGGGCACCGCCGAGGGCGCGGCGTTCTCGCGAGGTGAGCTGGACTCGTTGCTCGACCTGGCGGCCACGGGTCTCGGCGAGATCATGGCGTTGCAGGCAGAGATGGTGTCAGTGCTGCCCTCGCCGCGCATCCTGCAGCGATGATGCGCCGAACCGAGTGTTTCGAGGTGGACTGGGTGCCTTGAAACACTCGAAGATGCAGTTGGTGTGCGCGTCGGCGAATCCCGACAAGGTTGCCGAGATCGCGGCGATCCTCGACGGTCTCGTCGATCTGTTGCCGCGGCCCGCGCATGCGCCGGACGTGGTCGAGGACGCCGACACGTTGATCGGCAACGCCCGCCTGAAGGCGGCCTCGATCTGCGCTGCGGCCGGACTTCCCGCGGTCAGCGACGACACCGGCCTGTTCGTCGACGCGCTCGGGGGAGCGCCGGGCATCTATGCGGCTCGCTACGCAGGAGAAGACGCCACCTACGCGGACAACCGGCGCAAGTTGCTCGCCGCACTCGCCGGCCGCAGCGATCGTCAGGCACAGTTCGTCTCCGCAGTGGTCGTCGTGTGGCCCGACGGTCGGGAGCTTGCGGTCGAAGGCGTGTGCGAAGGCGTGATCGCCACGGAGGAGCGCGGCGAGCGCGGCTTCGGCTACGACGCCTTGTTCATCCCGGACGACGGCGACGGCCGCTCCTTCGCGCAGATGTCCGACGCCGAGAAGAACGTCATCTCGCACCGGGCCCGAGCCCTCGACGCCCTGCTGACGGTGCTGTCCGAGACGTAGTCACCAACCGCGCAGGTCGATCGGCCAACGATCGACGACCTCGTCGCCGCGTACGACATAGGCGGCATCGTGCATCGCCATCGTCGGGTCGATGTGCGCTGGGATCAACCTGACCCGCTCGCCCAACTTCGGTCGTTGCGGCGCGACGAACGTGACGTGCTCGTCGGAGAGGAACCGCACCGTTGCGCCCTCGATCGACGGCAAGCCGTGATCCATGCCCTGTGTCTTCAACCCGGCATCGGCGACGGCGTACTGATCGTTGGCGGCGATCACCGTGGCGAACACGAAGCACGCTTGCCGGAACGGATGGCCGCGGCCGCCATACCACGTGTCCATCAACGCATATGTTCCCGCCTGGATCTCCGTGACTCGGTCGTGCAGGTCGTACGTGTCGGTGCCGCCGGCACTGATGATGTCGCCGCCGACGAGTTCGCTCGCGGCGATCAGCTTGTCCATCGCTTCGGCGACCTTGGCGCGCTGCGCTGTTCGATCGGGCATCGCCATCAGGTGTCCCTCGTACCCCATCACACCGCGAACGGTGAGGCCTCGAGCGCGAGCCAGGTCGGCGAACGAGCCGGCGTCAGCGGGTGGGCATCCACAGCGCGGGAGACCGACGTTGACGTCGATCAGGACGTGCTCGATCCCGGCCGCGGCAGCGGCTTCGATGGTCTCGATCGAGTCGACGGCGACCGTGATCATCGCTTCGTCCTGGGCAGCGGCCAGCGCGGCGAGGCGAGTCGGGTTGAGCGTCTCGTTGGCGAGCAGCAGATCGTCGCCCATCCCGGCTGCCGCCATCCCCAGCATCTCTCGCGGCGTGGCACACGTGAACGCGTGATGGCCATGCGCGTACTGCACTGCCGCGAGGGCGGTGCACTTGTGGGCCTTGATGTGCGGGCGCAGACGGCTGCCCGGGAGAACACGGGCCATCGTGGCGACGTTGTGCTCGAGGGCGTCGCAATCGATCAGCAGCGCCGGCGTCGACAGATCGGCAGTGTTCATCCGACTGGGCCGAGGCGAGTGAGGATGAGTCGATCGAGCCCGAGTCGTTGCGCTTCGGCGGCCACGTCGTCGACGCCGTCGAACGTCCACGCGCTGACTTCGAACGGACGCTCTCCGGCGGCCTCCCTGGCGGCGCGAACGATGTCCGCGGCGCGCTCATGGGTGATGCGCACGTTGATCCCATCGGCGTGCTGCCCGGCGAGCGTCGCCAGCTTCACACTGTTGACCCCGACGATGATCGGTGTCGGCTCCTTGTAGGCGCGGACGTGGCGGATCTGCTCGATCACTGCGGCATGACGATCATCGATGTCGGCCTTCAAGGCGATGCCGTGGGCGACGTGCTCGCTGCTCCACTTGCTCCGCGGCGACGTGCCGGCGCCAAGGCCGAGCGTGAACCGCCCGCCGCTGATCCGTTGCGCGCTCGACGCGGCGAGCGCGAGAACGGCCGGGTGGCGGTTGGCCACGTTGGCGACGAGCGATCCCAGACCGATGGTCGATGTTG
>DATBKA010000633.1:0-6597 GCA_036556105.1 Ilumatobacteraceae bacterium
GTCGATTCGGGTGGGGCAGCGATCGTCGTCGTCGTGGGTGTCACGATCGTGACACCGCAGATGCGCGTGGTGTAGTCGGAGATCGCCGACGCGGCGTGCTGCGACTGGCGGGCCATGTCGGTCACGCTCTGCACGGATGCCGGGTCATTGGGATCGACCGCGGCCGCCGCCTCGACGGTCGACGTCATCGTGCGCCACTCCTCCTGCACGGCAAGGGGAGCGATCGACGTGATCGATCGGTACAGCTCGGCGGTCGACTCGATGGCGGTGGTGTCGGCGATCGCCGGGGCGTTGAGGCGATCGAGGTTGGCGCTGATCGTCTGGCAGTAGTCGCCGGCCGTCTTCGGCGGATCTCCTGAACAGGCCGTGACGGCAGACGCGCCTGCCAGGGCCACCATCACGAGGAGTCGCACCGGGCAAGTCTCCCAGGCGTCGTCAGGAAATCGGCGTCATCGGGTTGTGCCCGGCGCGACGACGGATACAGTGCGGCCACCGTCGAGGGCCCGGTTGCCGGCTCTTCCAGTTCTGACCACGCCGACGCTGATGCGCCGCCGCAGCTGGAGGTCCTCGCACGATGCTCGCCGCCGTTCGTTCCGCAACACTGCTCGGCGTCCAAGGTCGACCGGTCACCGTCGAGGTGCACGTGTCCACCGGGCTGCCCGGGTTCCAGATCGTCGGGCTGCCCGACGACGCGTGCAGGGAGTCGCGCGATCGCGTCCGTGCCGCGGTGCTGTCCAGCGGATTGCCGTGGCCGGCGTCGTCGCGCGTCACCGTCAACCTCGCTCCGTCCAACCAACGCAAAGGCGGCTCAGGGCTCGACTTGGCGATCGCCGTCGGTTTGCTCGCCGCCCACGAACAGATTCCTGCCGAGGCGCTCGACGGCTTCGGGTTCGTCGGTGAGTTGGGCCTCGACGGTTCGCTGCGCGCCGTCCCAGGCGTGGCGCCGATGGTGTGCGCGCTCGGCGACCTCGTTCCGGTCGTACCTCGGTCGTCGTTCCGCGAGGCGCGGGCGATCTCGCCCGTCAGTGTCCGCGTCGCCACGACCCTACGCGAGGTCGTCGACGCCCTGAAGGGCGAGCAGCCGTGGCCCGACGAGCCCGACGAGGAGTTCGTCGACGACGAGCCTCCGCCTCCCGATCTCGCCGACGTGCGCGGTCAGGCTCATGCCCGCCAAGCACTCGAAGTGGCCGCCGCCGGTGGCCATCACTTGCTGCTCGTGGGTCCACCCGGCGCAGGCAAGACGATGCTGGCGCAGCGGCTGACCGGTCTGCTGCCGCCACTCACGCCCGAGCAGTCGCTGGAGGTCACGATGGTCCACTCGGCGGCGGGTGTTCGCCTTCCTTCGGTTGGCATGGTCCGTCGGGCGCCGTTCCGTGCTCCACACCACAGCAGTTCCATGGTCGCGCTGGTCGGTGGGGGCACGGCCAACCTCAGGCCTGGCGAGATCAGCTTGGCGCATTGTGGCGTGCTGTTCTTGGACGAGCTCGGCGAGTACTCGCCCGTTGTCCTCGACGGTCTTCGTCAACCGTTGGAGGAAGGGGTCATTCGGGTCGCGCGCGCTCGGGCCAGCGCAACCTTGCCGGCGCGGTTCCTGCTCGTCGCCGCGACCAATCCGTGCCCGTGCGGCGGTGGTCCGCCGGGAAGTTGCGAGTGCGACGACGGGGCGCGGCTGCGCTATCTGCGCCGGCTCAGCGGCCCGCTGCTGGATCGCTTCGACCTTCGCGTCGGCGTCGCTCGGCCCGGTGTCGACGATCTGTTGCAGAGCGGTGGTGGCGAGACCACCGCCGAGGTCGCGGGGCGCGTCGCTCGGGCTCGGGCCGCAGCGATGCAACAACGCGGCATGCTCAACAGCGAGATCCCCGCTTCGCACCTCGACGCGCTGGCCCCGTTGCATCCGGCGGCGCGGCTGCTGTTGCGCAACGAGCTCGAACGCGACCGACTCACCGGCCGCGGCTACCACCGGATCCGCCGTGTCGCCCGCACGCTTGCCGATCTCGATGGCGACCCCGAGGCGCCGGTCGCCGAGCAGCACGTGGCGATGGCGATGCAACTGAGGGTTCGGCTGCGCATCGCCCTCACGCAGCAGGTCGCGTGAACACCGACGCTCCGCCCGAAGCATTCGCTGCAGCACTTGCGGCGTTGCCGCACATGTCGGTGCATCGTTTGGGCGCGCTCCTGCGGCATCACACGCCGCTCGACGCATTTCGGGTTGCCGCGGGCGATCTGCGACCCAGCGGATTGATCGAGCGGGTGTTGCTCGACGATGCGGTGCGCGCCGCGTGGAGGCGGGCTGCCCAGCCGGTTGCGGTGGAGCGCTTGTGGCAGCGGTGCCAGCACGCCGCCATCCACGTGCTGGTGCAGGGCGCTCCCGACTACCCCGAGCTGCTCCTCTGCGATCCGTTGCCCCCACCCGTCCTGTTCGCGCAGGGTGATCTGGCGCTGCTCTCCGCACGGCGGGCGGCGATCGTCGGTACCCGAAACGCCACGGCGGCGGGCCGCGACACGGCCACGACGCTCGGTCGGGATCTCGCCGAGGCGGGAGTTCACGTCGTGTCCGGATTGGCGCGGGGCATCGACGGCTGCGCGCACCGCGGCGCGCTGCAGTCGGCCGGCAGCGGCCGCCCGATCGGCGTCGTCGCCTCGGGTCACGACGTCGCCTACCCGCGCGAGCATCGCGCCCTGTGGCGGGAGGTCGGTGAGCGAGGGCTGCTGCTGTCCGAGTCGCCGCCGGGCACTGCACCCGAGGCCTACCGGTTCCCCTTGCGCAACCGCCTGATCGCCGCCTTGTCGGAGGTCGTCGTCGTCGTCGAATCGCGCGAGCACGGCGGGTCGCTGATCACGGTCAACGAAGCGATCGCACGCGGCGTGCCGCTGATGGCGGTTCCCGGTGGCCTGCACAACCGCGCCGCGCTCGGCACGAATCAGCTCATCCGAGACGGTGCTGGCGTGGTCGTCGACGCCGGCGACGTGTTGACCGCTCTGGCCATCGATCACCGACGGGCAAGCGTGCCGGTCGGCGACCCGCGGCCGCGGCTCACTGGCGCCGATCTCGACGTCTACGAGGCATGCGCCGGCTCACCGCGCACGATCGATGGCCTGGCCCTGGCCTGCTCGGTGTCGTTGGTCGATGCGGCGATGGCCGTGGCGCGCCTCGAACTGGCGGGATGGATCCAGCAGGCCGACGGCTGGTTCGAGGCGGTGGGGGCGCCATCGAGGCAGTCGCGATCCGACAGACATGTCCACACGAGGAGACGGTAGAGATGACGTCAGAAACCGCTGTCAGCGAATACCCTTGCCGGCAATGGCTGTTTCGCTTGCTGGCGCTCAACGCCCGCACCTCGTCGGCGACTGGAAGATCGACGAGTTCGTCGAGTCGCTCACCGGCTCGGCGGCCCACACCATGGCGGCGTACCGCAGCGATCTGCACCTCTTTGCGGAATGGGTCGAGCGATCGGGCATCGCCGCTCCGGCCGACGTCGATCGCATCCTGGTTCGTCGCTACGTGGCGGCGCTCACGACGCGCCAGTTCGCCAGGAAGACGATCGCCCGCAAGGTGGCGGCGATGCGCCGCTACTTCTCGTTCCTGCGTCGCCGGGGGTACATCGCCGTCGACCCGAGCGTTTCGCTTCGTGTGCCGGTGGGCTCGGCGCGCCTGCCGCGTGTGCTCGACCATGGCGAGATCGCCTCGCTGCTCGATACACCAGGTCCGGACGAGCCCGAGTGGCGTCGCTGTCGCGACGATGCCCTGCTCGAGGTGCTCTACGGCAGCGGTCTTCGGGTCGCCGAGCTGTGTGGTCTCGACGTCGATTCGGTCGATCTCCGTCGCCGGGCGATCACGGTCTGGGGCAAGGGCGCGAAGGAACGTCGCGTCCCGCTCAGCGATCCCGCAGTCGACGCCCTGCGGCGATGGCTGGCGATTCGTCACGAGGTCCTCGCCGACGAGGCGGGGGCTGCGCTGCTCGGCAACGAGCGCGGCAAGCGGCTGTCACCGCGCGACGTGCGGCGCGTGCTCGACCGGCGCAGCCAGCGACCAACTCATCCGCATGCGTTGCGGCACAGCTTCGCCACGCACCTGCTCGACGGCGGCGCCGACCTGCGCGTCGTCCAAGACCTGCTCGGTCACAGCGATGTGGCCACGACGCAGCGATACACGCACGTCAGCAAACAACGTCTGCGCGCGGTGTACACGGAGGCTCACCCGCGAGCATGAGGCGCGAGAACGATGTCGAACACTGGTGGCAGCGCTGGCTCGAGTCTCGCGACCCGCATGCCCGCGACCAGCTGATCGTGCACTATTCGCCGTTGGTGAAGTTCGTTGCCGGTCGTGTCGGTGCCGGTCTGCCCAACAGCGTCGATCCCGGCGACCTGGTCAGCGCGGGGGTGTTCGGTCTCATCGATGCAGTCGAGCGGTTCGATTCGACGCGCGGTGTGAAGTTCGAGACGTTCGCCGTGCCGCGCATTCGCGGCGCCGTCTTCGACGGGTTGCGGTCGCTCGACTGGGTGCCCCGGTCGGTGCGCAGTCGCGCCCGCGAGGTGGAGACCGCCTTCACCGAGTTGGAGAGCCGCCACGGCCGCGCCCCCACCGACGCCGAGCTGTCCGCGCAGCTGAGGATCACCCAACCCGAGTTCCAGAAATGGCTGAACTCGATCGCCTCGACCACGGTCGGTCCGCTCGATCGCGCCTTAGTGGCCGGGGCCGAGCCGCGGGCGCTCAGCGGCGACATCCCCGACACTCCGGCCTCGATCGTCGAGGACGGCGAGGTGCGGCGACTGGTGCGTGGCGAGGTGAAGCGGTTGCCCGACCGGGAGAAGCTCGTCCTCTCGCTGTACTACGACGAGGGCCTGACGCTCGCCGAGATCGGTGGCGTGCTCGGTGTCACCGAGAGCCGGGTCTCGCAGATCCACACCAAGGCGGTGCTGCACCTTCGTGCCCGGTTGTCAGCCTCCGGCGTGACCTGACCGCAGCGGGCGCCGCGTCCCGCAGCCCGGCATGATCGGGGTGCTCGCCGCCGTGGCGGTGCTGGCGCCGGCGTGCTACTTGCCGCCCGTGGCGTCGCCGGTCGTCGACCCGTTCCGCGCTCCGGCGTGCGCGTATTGCCCGGGGAACCGCGGCTTGGAGTACCGGCCGGTGCCGGGCTCGGCGGTGGTGGCCGCGTCGGCAGGCACAGTGACGTTCAGCGGCGTCGTCGCCGGCGTCCGCTACCTAGTGATCGCCCAACACGACGGGCGGGTGGCGACGTACGGCTACCTCGCCGCGGCAACGGTCGGTCCCGGCGCGGCGGTGCGCGCCGGTGCGCAGGTCGGCGTGTCCACGGCCCGGTTCTACTTCGGGTTGCGCGAAGGCCAGCGCTACATCGACCCGATGCCGTACCTCGGCAAGAAGCGGTACCGGCCGCGGTTGATCCCGACGGACGGGTCCCTGCCGCGCCGCGCCCCGCCGCCGATCATCAGCTGCGCGAGCGCTGGTCGGCGCCGATAGCATGTCCGACCGGCTGCGTCCCCGCAGTGCAGTACCGACATCCCAACACCCAGTCACGTCCCCTCCCTTCTGCGGTCGCCTCGGCGCCGGGAGTCAGGACGCCGCCAACCGCAGAGGAGGAGTCCATCATGGCCGTCGTCACCATGCGACAGATGCTCGAAGCGGGTGTGCACTTCGGGCACCAGACCCGCCGTTGGAACCCGAAGATGAAGCGGTTCATCTTCGGCGAGCGCAACGGCATCTACATCATCGACCTCGAGCAGACGCTGACGCGCGTCGAGGCCGCCTACAACTTCGTTCGCGACCTGTCTGCCAACGGCGGCACGGTGCTGTTCATCGGCACCAAGAAGCAAGCCCAAGATCCGGTGCGCAGCTACGCCGAGAAATGCGGCATGTCCTACGTCAACGAGCGGTGGCTGGGCGGCATGCTCACCAACTTCGAGACCATCGCCAAGCGCGTCTCCAAGATGCAGGAGTACGAGCGCATGCGCGTCTCCGGCGAGTTCGACTCGATGCCCAAGAAGGAAGCGCTGCTGCTCGGCCGCGAACTGGAGAAGCTGCAGAAGAACCTCGGCGGCATCCGCAACATGACCAAGCGCCCCGATGCAGTGTTCGTGCTCGACACCAAGAAGGAGCACATCGCCGTCACCGAGGCCAACAAGCTGAAGATCCCGGTCATCGCAGTCGTCGACACCAACGTCGATCCCGACGTCGTGCAGTTCCCGATCCCCGGCAACGACGACGCCATCCGCGCCAACGCGTTGATGACGCGGGTCATCGCCGAGGCGATCGAAGAGGGTCGTTTCATCGCCAGCAAGCGCAACCCGCAGACCGCCTCACCGAAGCGCAGCGCCGAGGAAGAGGCCGCGTTCGCCGCATCGCAGGCCGAGGCTCGCCGGCAGGCTGCGGCAGCCCAGGCCGAGCGCGATGCCCGCGTCGCCTCGTCAGGCGCCTCCGTCGCTGTGCTCGACGAGCCAGAGGCCGTCGCTGTCCCCGAGACCGAGACCGACACCCAGGCCGACACCGAGGCTGTCGCCGAAACCGCGGCAACTGCAGACCCGGCCGCCGACACGTCCGCCGATGCCGCTGACACGACCGTCGACACCGCGGAGACGTCC
>DATBKA010000634.1:0-8352 GCA_036556105.1 Ilumatobacteraceae bacterium
GCATCGAACCCTCGAGCCGAGCGGCCGGCCTACCCCGCCACGACCATGTCGCCGTACAACGCCAAGGCTCGCTCGAGGGAGCGCTGCAGTTGCGCCCTCGTCGCCGCAGCCACGCTGGGGTCGGCCAGGTCGGCCACCACGGGGCGGATCACCCAACCGTGCAGCCGGTCGACCCAGGTCGGCGTGATCGTCGGTCGCTCCACCAGGAACGTCCCGTCGGGCTGCTCGGCAATCGTCACCCCGAGGATCACGCCGTCTTGCGTGCTGCGCGGCCAGTGATCGTCGGTCGGCATGTTCGACAGGAAGTTCCCGAGCCCGAACGCGACCCACGTTGCGTCGACTTGGGCCACCGGTTGCGGAACGTGGGCGTGATGACCGACGATCAGGTCGACGAGCCCCGACGCGGTGATCGTGTTGGCCACGTCGACTTGATACGGGTTCGGAGTGGCAACACCTTCGGTACCCCAATGAAGGCTGAGGACGACGACGTCTGCACCTCTGGCCCGCGCCTCGGCGGCTGCGTCGAGGATCTGTCCGTCGTCGATGAGGTTCACTCTCCACGGCTCGGCGGCGGGCCGGCGCAGTCCGTTGAGACCGTACGTGTAGCTGATGTGCGCCACGGCGATGCCGCCGACATCGACGATCGTGGTGATCGCCTCCTCGGGCGCTCGCGCCATCCCGGTCTCGCTGATCCCCGCGCTGGCCAACGCGGAGACCGTGGCGTCGATCCCGGCGACACCGCGGTCCATCGAGTGGTTGCTGGCCGTGCTGCAACGGTCGTAGCCGGCACCGGCCAGGCCGATGGCGATCTCGCCGGGCACGCCGTACGTCGGCGCCGTGCTCAGGGCTTCGCCGGGTGGTGCGATCGGCGTCTCCAGATGACAGACGGCGAGATCGGCGGCCGCCAGCAACGGCCGCACTCGATCGAACATCGGTGCGAAGTCGAAACCGGAGCCACCGGCGTTGCGTTCGGCCTGGCGGACGAGCGGTGAGTGCACGAGCGTGTCGCCGGTGAAGACAAATGTCGCCTGACGCAGCGGTCGAGGAGGCGGCTCGACGGCGATGACCATCGTCTGGGGAGGCGCGCCGTCCTCGGCGACCGTCTCCTGCAGCTCGGCTTCCGCGGACGCTGACGTCAACGTTGGCGGAAGCCGTGATGGGACGGGAACGGTGTTCGAGGCAAGACGCTCGTCGACGCCGATCGCCGTCTGCGTCCCACTCGCGCAACCGAGCATCGACCAGACCAGCAGCCCGACGGCCGCGACCACACCGCGCCGGTGGTCCCGCACGTCGACAAGTCTTGTCGGCGACCACCCTCCGATCGCGGACGCTCGGCGTCGGTTTCCGCAATGCCGATCGATCCCTGGCGATCGGCGCCTGCTGATCTACGCGGACAGAGTCTGATCGGGACGATCAGAGATCGAAGAGGCCCTCGGGTGGGTCGATGGTGATGACCCCGACGCGACAGCTGACGACGAACGTGACGGGGATCAACGCTCCGCTGTCGACCTCGAGGATGTCGTGCGCCGGGTTGTCGATGACGCCGATGCACATGCCGCGATCGACGCCGTCGACATCGATCACGCGCGATCCGATCAGCTGGTGAACCCAGAGCTCGTCGCCGTCGTCGTCGAGCGGGTCGGCGCGCAACACGACGTTCGTCAGCTTCTCCGCCGCGGTTCGGTCGTCGATGCCGTCGAAGCGAACGAGCCACCGATCACGAAGCAACTTCGACGCGGCGACCGTCAGCCAGGTCTGACCGGCGAGCAACCGCGCCCCGACCGCCAGCCGTTCGTCGCGGTCAGTGATCAGCTGGACGTACACCTCGCCGGCGACGCCGTGAGCCCGGCCGACACGCCCGACCTCGCGCAGCTCGTCAGTCGACAAAGTCGACGTCGACCTCGACGCCGTCACGCGCTGCCGCAGCGCGCACGACGGTGCGGATGCTTTGTGCCGTGCGACCGCGCCGGCCGATGACCCGCCCGAGATCTCCGGGACCGACCTTGACCTCGAGCTTCAATCGGTTCTTGCCTTGCAGTGCTTCGACGTGCACAGCATCGGCATCGTCGACGATCGAGCGGACGACATGCGTGAGCACCGCCGTGGCGGTGGGCGCCGGCTTGCGGTGCCCCAGGTCTCCGGCGTCAGCCAGCGCGTCCGACGGCTGGTCGGTCACTTCGCGGTCCGGGCGGCACTGAAGTCAGCCATCGCCCCGGATGCTTCCAACAGCTTCTTGACTCGCTCGGTCGGCTGCGCACCCTGGAGCAACCACTTCACGGCCTTGGCGTTGTCGATGTTGATCGTCGACGGCTCGGTGCGAGGGTTGTAGGTGCCGACGATCTGGATGAACCGGCCATCACGCGGCGAGCGGCTGTCGGTGGCAACGACGCGATATTGCGGCTGCTTGGTCTTGCCGACTCGGGTGAGGCGCAGTTTCACTGCCATACGGATCCAGGGCTCCCTTGCACAAAAATGGACGACCCGAGGCTATCAATTGAAGTTCGGGAAGCCACCAGGCATGCCACCCATACCCGGCATCCCAGGCATTCCGCCCAGGCCGGCCAACGCTCGCTTCTTGCCTTTCTTGCCGCCCTTCGCCATCCCGCCCATCCGCTTCATCATCTTCTGCATCTCGCTGAACTGCTTGACGAGGCGGTTGACGTCGCCGACGGTCGTGCCGCTGCCGTTGGCGATGCGCGTCCTCCGGCTGCCGTTGATGACCTCAGGCTTGCGCCGCTCGAGGGGGGTCATCGAGCGGATGATCGCTTCCACCGGCTTGAGCTGATCGTCGCCGATCTGAGCGCCCTTCAACTCCTTCGGCATCCCCGGCATCATCCCCAGCAGGTTGCCGAGCGGGCCCATCTTCTTCAGCGCTTGCATCTGCTCGAGGAAGTCGTCGAGTGTGAACTCGCCCTCCATCAACTTCTCGGCGGCTTCCTCGGCCTGCTCCTTCTCGAAGACCTGCTCGGCTTGCTCGATCAAGCTGAGCATGTCGCCCATGCCGAGGATGCGACCGGCCATGCGGTCGGGATGGAACTGCTCGAACTCGGTGAGCTTCTCCCCCGTCGAGGCGAAGGCGATCGGGCGACCGATGACTTCCTTGACGCTGAGCGCAGCACCGCCGCGAGCGTCACCGTCGAGCTTCGACATGATCACGCCGTCGATGGCCAGTGTGGCATGGAACGCCTCGGCCACGCCGACGGCATCCTGACCGGTCATCGCATCGACGACGAGGAACGTGTAGTTCGGTTGCACGGTCTCACTGATCTGGCGAACCTGCTCCATCATCTCGGCGTCGATCGACAGACGGCCGGCGGTGTCGACGATCAGCACGTCGCGGCCGAGCCGGCGTGCTTCTTCGAGACCGCGCCGGGCCGTGTTGACCGGATCGCCAGGCTCGCTGAAGACCGGGACGTCGATCTGCTTGCCGAGCGTGCGTAGCTGCTCGACTGCGGCAGGGCGCTGCAGGTCGGCACCGACCATCAGCGGCTGACGACCCTGGCTCTTGAACCAACGGGCCAGCTTGGCGGCGTTCGTGGTCTTGCCGGAACCCTGGAGCCCGGCCATCAGCACGACGGTCGGCGGGCGGCTGGCGTAGGTGATCTTCAGCGTCTCGCCACCGAGCAGCGCGGTGAGCTCGCTGTTGACGATCTTGACGACTTGCTGGCCCGGATCGAGCGCTTGGCTGAGCTTGGCGCCGACCGCTTGCTCACGGATCCGCGCCGTGACGTTGCGAACCACGCCGACGTTGACGTCGGCTTCGAGCAACGCCGTGCGGATCTCCTTGAGGACGTTGTCGACGTCGTCGTCGGTGAGCCGACCCTTGCCGCGGATCTTCTTGATGACGCCTTCGAGACGGGAAGACAGGGAATCGAACATCGCACGCAGGCTACCGGCCGCGCCCTCCACGCTGCGTTTGAGGACTGCTGCCCCGCATGGGTGCAGGAGTCGTCAAACGCTGCGGGAGGGGGTGGAAACGGCGACGACTCCGGCGGGGACAGGTCGCCGGAGTCGTCGGGGCGCTTGCTGTCAGGGACAGCTTGGGAGCAGCACCAAGTGAGAGGCTCAGCCCATCGAGACGACCTCGGTGACGGCACCGTTCTCGACGGCGACGTTGATCCGCGTCTCCGAGTAGTCGGCGGTGGCTTCCAGGTCGACACCGTCCTCACGGACGACGCGAATCGTGTAGCCGAACGTGTCGGCGATCTTCTGAGCGTCGGCGAGGCAGTAGCCGACGACCGCGTCGGCGAGGTACCTGATCGCGTCGTCCGGCGTCGGGATCGTGATCTCGGGCAGCGGCTGGCAGGCCACGCTCAGGGCGGGCGGAGCCACTGCCGTGTCGGGGACGATGACCGCCGGCTCCGTGGTGGCCGGCGCTTCCGCCTCCTCGATGTAGGCGTCGTCGACTGCGATCACCGTGTAGATGCCGCCGTCGGCGGAGCCGAACGAGTAGGCAGGCAACAGCCAGATGGTGTTGTCTGCGTCCCAGAGCATGGTCAGGTCGCGCTTGACGCTGTTCAACGTGACGGTGACCGGCTCCGGATTCGGGATGGCGCAGTCGCTGGCGATGTCGTTGGTGACCGCGGGGTCGCAGATCGGCGCGATCGCCGGCTCGCTGACGGCTGCGTCGGGAGCACCCTTGGCGATCCCGGTGTCGAGCGCCATGTACTGGTTCTGCTGCTCCTTCAAGCGGTCGAGTCCAGCGGCGGCGCCGATCGTCGGGTAGTCGGCGCCGGGCAGCGGCGTGGCCAGCGACCCAGACGCCCAGGAGATCGAGCCGTTCTCACCAAAGCCGATCGACAGCGTGATCGGCGCCTTCATCCCGTCGATGATGAGCGACGCATTGACGCTGGCGCTCCAGTCGTCGGCGTACGGCGTATCGAACTCGTACGAGCTGAGGTCGTAGCCCCACGAGGTGAACAGCTCCTTGGCCTTGGCGAGCGCCTCATCGGCGGTGGGCACGTTGGCCGGTGGCTGCGGCTCGGCACACTCCGGGGTGACGGCGGGATCGACCTTGTCAACCGGCAATGCGGTGTCGGGGGTGGCGATCCCGGGCTCAGTCGCTGTACCGGAGCTGCCGGCAACGCCTTCACCAGGGGCGGGCTCGGCGGAGCCGCCGCCACTGCTGTCGGCAACGACGCAACCTGGCCGTGCCGAGATGGACGCCGGCGTACCACTGAGCCACCAGCTCAGCAGGCCGTCAGATCCGACGGTCAACACCGGGCCGCTGTAATCCTCGGGCCCGACTGCCCAGCCACCACCCTGGTCGGCGGGCTGGCTGCGCACCTCGCCCTCGACGCCGAGGGCCTTGGCCAGCTCAGCGACTCGGGCCAGGTCGGGCTGCTGCCCGCTCGGGAAGTACCACGACGGAGCGAGGCCGTCGAGGGCGGGGAGCTCACCGTCGTAGACGAACTCGGTGACACCCCAGATCGCCATCTTCGAGTCGGTCGCCGACTCGGCCGCCGCCGGCGCGGCACCACCTGCGAAGTTGCGCCAACCACCCACGAGGTGGATCACCGGCGGCTTGGCCGGCGCGCTGGTGATGACGGTGGTGCCGGCACTGCTGGTGTTGGCATTGGGATCGCCGCAAGCGGCGGCACCGAAGAGGACGACAAGGGACACGAGGGCGATGCGGCGTGAGCTGATCATGCCCTTTGGACGTCGGACCAGGGACGTCTGGTTCCCGGTCAGTGCCAAATCTTCACCGCCACCCGTTCGCTCAGTCTTCCTTCACGAGGGCATCGATGAACTGCTCGGGATCGAACTCGACCAGATCGTCGATCGTCTCGCCGAGGCCGACGAGCTTGACCGGCAGGCCGAACTCGGTCTCGATGGCGAAGACGATGCCACCCTTCGCCGAGCCGTCGAGCTTGGTCAACACCACGCCGGTGACGCCGACACCATCGGTCATCGTCGCGTCCCCGAACTCGCGGGCCTGGGCGAGCCCGTTCTGCCCGGTGGTCGCGTCGATGACGAGGAGCACCTCGGTGACCCGACCGGCACCCTTGGCGGCGACCCGACGCACCTTGCGCAGTTCGTCCATCAGGTTGGTCTTGGTGTGCAGGCGGCCGGCGGTGTCGCCGAGCACGAGGTCGACCCGGCGGGCAGTGGCTCGCTCGATGGCGTCGAAGATGACCGCACTCGGGTCGCCTCCCTCGTTGCCGCGCACCAGTTCGGCGCGGCTGCGCTCCGCCCAGGTGGTGAGCTGCTCGGCGGCCGCGGCGCGGAACGTGTCACCGGCGGCCATCAGCACACTCCGTCCCAGTGCCGCCTGCTGCGCAGCGACCTTGCCGATCGTCGTCGTCTTGCCCACGCCGTTGACACCCACGAACAACCACACGTTCGGCCCGCCCGGCGACTCGTCGAACCTCAAGGTTCGGTCGGCACCCGCCAGCCTGGCGACCATCTCCGACTGCAATGCCTCGAGCAGTTGATCGGGCTCGGTGATCTCCTTCGCCTTGACCTTGCCACGCAGACCCTCGAGCAGGTCGTCGGTGACGCGCAGGCCGACATCGGCGCGCAGCAACGCTTCCTCGAGCTCGTCCCACGTCTCCGCGGTGATGCCGGACCGGCCGCGGATCCCCAGCAACGTTCCTGCAAGCGCAGACCGGGCCTTCGACATCCGGCTGCGGAACGTCGGCCGCTCCGGCGCGACGAGCACGTCGACGGCCGCCGGAGCGGAGTCAGGCGCTGCCTCGGCCGTCGGTGCGATCGGGACGCCGGTCGGCGGTTCCGGCGCCTGTTGGCCGGCCGGCGCCGGCCCGCCGGCGACACGGCGCCGGTTGAGCAGCACGACCCCGATGCCGACGACGAGGACGACAACAGCGAGAACGAGATAGATCCACGGCATGGTGGGCCCACGCTATCGGTGTCGGCTCAGCGGGTCCCTCCGGTCAGTGGACCGTCGCCCGACGTCAACCGCTGAGCGATCCAGACGGGGAGGATCGACATCAGCATCACCGCCGTGGCCACGACGGTGACGATCGGTTGCTGCTCACCGCGACTGAGATTGCGGAAGATCCAGATCGGCAACGTCTCCAGCCCGGCACCGGCCGTGAACGTGGTGACAACGATCTCGTCGAAGCTGAGGCCGAAGGCGAGCAGCCCCCCGGCGAGCAGCGCCGTGCGCAACAACGGAAACGTGACGTAGCGAAACGTTTGGAACGTGTGCGCGCCGAGATCGGCCGACGCCTCCTCGAGGTTCGGCGACAACCGCCGGAACCTGGCCAGCAGGTTGTTGTAGAGCACGACGATGCAGAACGTCGCATGAGCGATGATCAGTGTGAGCAGACCGAGATCCACCCCTGCTTGCCGGAACGCTGCATTGAGGGCGATGCCGGTGACGATGCCCGGCAAGGCGATGGGGAGCACGATCATCAGGTTCAACGACTCGCGCCCGAAGAACTTGAAGCGGTGCACGGCCAGCGCGGCGAGCAGGCCGAGGATCAACGCGATTGCGGTCGCGCCGGCGGCGGTCTTGAGGCTGACCATCAACGCCTCGCGGGCGCCGCTGCTGTGCACCGCCGCCCGCCACCATCGCAGGGTGAGGCCTTTCGGCGGCCAGGCCAGCGAGCTCACCGTGTTGAACGACAGCACGGCGATCACGAGCAGCGGCAGGTAGAGGAACAGCAGGACCAGACCGGACAAGCTCCCGAACAGCAGTCGAACGCGGCTGGTGAACTGCATCAGAGGTTCTCCAGCGCGCCAGTGCGGCGGATGCCGAGCAAGTAGGCGACCATCACGATCACGGGGACGATCGCAAACGCAGACGCGAACGGCAGGTCGGCAGAGAAGTTGTCGTAGACGACCGACCCGATCACCTGCGTCTTGCCACCGACGAGGTCGACGGCGATGTAGTCACCGAGCGACAGCGAGAAGGTGAATACCGAGCCGGCCACGATCGACGGGACCAGCATCGGCAAGACGACCTTGCGGAACGTAAACCCGAAGTGCGCACCGAGATCGCTCGACGCGTCGAGCAGAGAGTCGGGGAGCCGCTCGAGCCCGGCGTAGACCGGCACGATCATGTACGGCAGCCACAAGTAGGCGAGCACGATGATCAGCCCGACCTCGCCGTAGTTCGGGCTGGCGCCGAACGTCTTGTCGAGCACGCCTCCCGGCGCGCCGATGATCGCCCGCCACGAGAACGCCTTGACGAGGTACGACGCCCAGAGCGGCACGAGCACCGCTGCCACGAGCAGCCGACGCAGGCGTGGCGCGACCATCTTGGCGATGAAGAACGCGATCGGCAGGGCGAGGACGATGTCGATGATCGTGACCAGTGCCGCGATCTTCACGGTTCGAACGGCAACGTCGAAGTACACCGATTTGTCGATCAACGTGCGGTAGTTC
>DATBKA010000635.1:0-8068 GCA_036556105.1 Ilumatobacteraceae bacterium
GATCGGTACGCTGGCGCTGGCCGCGTTCTACCTCACTCCAGCGTTGCTCGCCGCGGCATGGACGAAGCGCACGTCCGACCCGCTGACCCGGGCTCTCGGGCGGATGTTCATCGGGATCAGTGCCGTCGTCGTCTTTGCCTCGATGACGTACGACTTCTTCGCCTATCCGATGGAACCGAGCTTCCTCGCGATCTACATCGGCATCGGCGGGGCGCTCTACGGGGTCTTCCGCCTTGCGCCGGAGACCACCGCCATCGCAACGGACCCGAGCCGCGTACATGCGCCGGCCGGCGTGTCTGCCGCGCAGCGTCCACCGGCGTTCGATCAGCTGGCAACGCGATCTGCACGGACCGGACGAAGTGGCGCCGCGTCGCGGCCCTCGGCGAAGGGCGCCTTGAAATGGAGCGTGGTCGCGCAGCTGCTCGCTCGTGGCGGCAGCTTCGCTCTCGGTCTCGTGCTTGCCCGCCTGCTCGCTCCGGCCGACTTCGGCAGCTACGCAGTCGCGCTCGGAGTGTTCACCATCCTCCTCACGATCGACGACCTCGGCCTGGTGAAGGCGCTCGTCAGATGGCCGGGGCCGTTCGAGCCGGCCGCAGCCACCGCACGCGTCGTGGGATTGCTGACGGGATCGGCTGTCTACGGGCTCGCGTTTGTCGCCGCTCCGTTCATCGCTGACGCCACCAACACGCCGCAGGCGACTGGGCTGATACGGCTCGTCACCCTCGGGGTCATCGTCGACGCCGGATTTCAGATCGTGCCTGCCTCGGCGCTGCAGCGTGCCCTGCGACAGGATCTGTGGGTCATCGCCGAGCTCGTGCGCATGGCCACGATCGCCACCGTCAGCATCACGCTCTCGGTCACGTATCGGAACGCGTGGGCGCTCGCGTGGGGTGCGCTTGCCGGACAATGCGCCCTCACGCTCACCTGCACCGCGCTCGCCCGCCTGAAGTTTCGGTATCACTTCGATCGCGACGTTGCCCGCGCCTTGCTTCGCGATTCTGTTCCGTATGCGGTCGCCGCGCTGGTCGGCGGCGCGCTCCTCAACGCGGACTACTTGGTGCTCGGCCACGTTCGTGGGCCGTTGGCGGTCGGCCTGTACGTGATCGCCTTCAACGTGTCGAGTTGGCCCACCACCCTCGTTGGTTCCGCGGTGCGCGCGGTGGCGATCCCGCATCTCTCGCAACTGCACCACGCGGGCAAGAACATCCGCGCCGAGCTTCGACGCGGACTGCACGTGTTGTCGCTTCTCGCGCTCCCATTCGTGGCCCTGTTGATCTCCGTGCCGGAAATCGTCGTCACCGCGCTCTACGGTCGCGAGTGGGTCGGCGGAAGTGTGGCGTTGCGGTTCCTCGCAGTCATGGCGATCATCCGCTTGCTGGACGGGCTCGTGGAGGATGCACTGTTCGCCTCAGGACATTCGCGCTACATCCTCGTCAAGAACGTGGCGTGGCTGACCTGCCTGGTACCGGCGCTGTACATCGGTGCGCGCGTCGACGGGATACGCGGGGTCGGCATCGGGCATGCGCTCGTCGCCGTGGCGATCATTGCCCCGCTGGTCGTCGTCCTCGCTCGCCGCGCCGGACTCGTGGATCGACACGCGTCCGGGATCCTCACCTATGTTCCGGCAGCGATTGCCGCCGCTCTGGTTGGGTTTGCCGTCCGCTCCGACCTCCCCGGTCCGCCGCTCGTGCAGCTGGCGGTGGTCGGGTCGTTGGAGCTGGCGACGTACGTCGTGCTCATGGTTCCCCTCCGTCGGAGGATCCTGGCGCTGAGGTGACGTCGAGGGGGCGAACAACTCCGATGTGTGCCGCACTCCCGCCGATCATCACCACTATCATCACGATGCTGTTCGCGCTGGTCGAGCGACTCCAGGGCACGGCAATGGACGGGACGAACCAAGGATTGGTGACCATGCCGAAAGCGCGATTCCTGCGGAACATCTTCGTCGATGGCCCGCGTTCGCTCGGGGCTCGCTCGCGGCGGAGACGTTGGAAGACGTTTCGCGGTCACTTTCCCGACATCGAGTCGATGGCGGTGATCGACCTCGGTGGAACGGTCGACTACTGGTTGCGGGCACCGCTGCACCCACGCCGGGTGCACGTCGTCAACCTCGAAGAGCCGCGCACCGATATCCCCGACTGGATCACCGTCGATCTCGGCGACGCGACCGACTCCGAGCTACCCAAGCGCGTCGGCTCGTACGATCTCGTCTACTCGAACTCGGTGATCGAACACGTCGGCGGGCACGAGCGCCGCAGGGCCTTCGCAGCCAACGTCGCCGCGCTCGCCCCCTCGCACTGGATCCAGACCCCGTATCGCTACTTCCCGGTCGAACCGCATTGGGTGTGCCCATTCATGCAGTACCTGCCGTTGAAGGCACGAGCTCGGCTCGGTCTGCATTGGCCGCTTGTGCACACACCGCACAAGGATCTCGATTCTGCAATCGACGCGCAGCTTTCTGTGGAGCTGCTCGACATCACCTCGATGCGCCACTACTTCGCCGATTCGACGATTGCGTTCGATCGGTTGGCCGGTCTGGTCAAGTCGGTGATCGCCATCCGCAAGGGATGACGTCGGCCGCAGACTGGGATTCGGTCAAACGCGCCCGAAGCGCCGGTCACGATGCCGAGCGGCGCTCGGTGGCGCCGAACTCGCGCAACCCTCCACGCAGACCGAACATCGCCTTGAGCTGGATCAACAGCTTCCAGCAGATGAAGAACGGGGCCGTGGCCAAAGCGGCGACCATCCGCCATCCGACGCGTCCCTGAATCGAGGCGACCAGGAACGCGAACGACATCGCCACGAGGGCGCTGATCCCGATCCAGGTCACCCACGCCGAACGGGCAAGGGCACCGAGCACGGTACCGATCACCAGCAGACCAGCGGCCGACGCGAACGGTGGTGAGACGAGGAACCAGGCTGCCTCGAAGCCGGCGGCGTTGTGCAAGCGCAGGAGCTTGGGAACGAACTCCCGGGCCGCCGCCATTCGTCCCGCCTCGTAGCGCTGTTTCTGCGTGCCGGCAATCTTCCACGAGTCGGCATTGGCTGAGCGCATGCGAGCTCGCTCCACGTGGCGAGTGCGCACACCTTCCTGCAGAAGGTCGAGGGACACTTGGAGGTCTTCGGAGGCCTTGGCCCGAAAGTCGAGGCGGTTCAGCACGTCGCGACGCAGAACCATTCCGGTGCCACGCAACCGCACCGGCAGGCCGAGGGCTTCGCGGCCTCGCGGCAAGGTGACGCCTTGGATGGCGAAGCTGGCGAGCGCCGCCTGGTCGACCAGCCGGCGACCGGCGGCGGCCTCACTGCGCGCCTGCAGCGCGACGGCACCGTCTGACATCGCCCGCTCGCACTCGTCGAAGAAACCGGGGGCAACCACCGAGTCGGCGTCGATCATCACCATCGCGTCCCAGTCCAACGTCTGCGAGAAGCGGATCGCCGCCTGCCGAGCCGCGGCACGGCCCGGTTCTTCCCCGGGCTCGCGGCGCAACACGATGGCGCCGTGAGCCCGGGCGATCTCGGATGTGCGATCGGTGCTGCGATCGTCGACGACGAGGACCTGGTCCCGCGGCCGCCTCGCGGCCTCGATCGCCAGCAACGTCGTCGGGAGAAGGAGCTCCTCGTTGTGTGCCGGGATGACGACCAGGAATCGCACAGGAGGCGCGCTGGCGCGACGCGACGCGGGCGAGAAGTACAGGGACGCCAGCGACATCGCCCCGAGATGCAACGCGGTGAGGCAGCCCGGCAGCAGGATCGCGAAGGCTACGAGGGCAAGAACGACGCGCAACACTTGATCTCCGGCGGCCGGCGCGATGGTCGGATGAGGGCTACGGCCGCGGCGCGCGCCGCCGCACTTCCAGCGATCCCGCGACTCGCTTCGTAGAGCCACGAGGCCGCGAAGAACGCCCACGCCGCAACACGGTTGTGGTGTCTGGCGTACAGACGCACTTTGTTGATGGTCATCATCGTCCGCAGTCGAGGGTTGTGAGCACCGCCGCCGCCTTCGTGGAAGATGACCGCTGACGGCACGTAGCGGACTCGACGCCCGCTGCGGCGGACGCGTTGGCAGTAGTCGATCTCCTCCGAGTAGAGGAAGAACGACTCGTCCCAAGGCCCGACGGCGTCGAGGCACGCTCTGCTGATCATCATCACCGCGCCGACGCCCCAGTCGACGTCGCGTACCTGGGCATACGCTTCGGCGTCTTGGACGACCTCTGACAGCTTCGGCCAACGACTGGCTCGGTTCGCGCCGAGGACCGTGGACGCGAGGGCGCGCAGCAAGGATGGATCGCGACGCTGGACGAAGGAGAGCTCGCCGTTGTAGAGCCGATTCTGCGGAACGACGACACCCACGCTTGGATCGTGGAGTGCGGCGAGCATCTCGGCGACCGCGTGTTGATCGACAGTGATGTCGGGGTTGAGCACCAGCACGGCGCTGACATCGCCCAGCGACGACAGGCCGGCGTTGATGCCCGCCGAGTAGCCGGCGTTGTGATCCATCTCGATCACGCACACGCCCGCGTCACGGACCCGCGTCACGGTGTCGTCGGTGGATGCGTTGTCGACAACGACGACGTGGTGCGGCAGATCCGCCAGCGCGCTGCGCAGCGACGTCGCCAACTGGTCGATGTGCTTGGCACTGTTGTAGGTGACGATGACGACACCAATGGTGCGTTCGGCGACGTTCGAGGAAGGAGACATGTCGATCACCAATTCAACAGAACGAGGCACGGAACGCCTCGCTGCTCGCTTGGACCGTGGCGGGCGGGATCCACTCGACCGGGCGTGGTGGCCCGACGAGGACGTCGACGATTCGCTCGGCGGTCTTGCCGTCCCAATGCGGGATCGACGCCGGCCGAGCCGGGCCACGATCGAGCGCGGTCGCCACTGCCGCGCCCAACCGATCAAGGACGAACCCGACCAGAGTGTTGGTGCCATGGGTGACGGTGATCGAGCGCTCGGTGTTCTCCCGAACGGTGATGCACCACGTTCCGAGGAGGCTGGTCTCCTCCTGTACGCCGCCCGAGTCCGTGATGACGACCGCGGCTCGTTCCTGCATCGCCAGGAAGTCGAGGTAATCGAGTGGCTCGATCAGGTGGAACCCACTCACGTCGAGGCCCGCCCGTTCGACGTTGCCGCGCGTGCGCGGATGGATCGGGAACACGAACGGGCATGAGTCGGCGAAGTCGGCGAGCGTCTTCAGGATCTCAGCGAGCCGATCCGTGTTGTCGACCAACGCCGGACGATGCAACGTGATCAATGCGAATCGATCCGGCAACCCGAGCGCCACCCACGGCTGCCGCTGGCGGGCGCGATCGATGGAGTGCAGGAGGCTGTCGGCCATCACGTTGCCGACGAGGAAGATCCGCGACGGATCAGCGCCTTCCGCCAGCAGGTTGTCGACGGCGTCGGCTGTTGTGGCGAACATCCACGTCGCCAGCGAGTCGGTGAGGACGCGATTGACTTCCTCCGGCATCGTGCGATCGAACGAACGCAGACCCGCTTCGACATGAGCGACGGGAACCCCGACCTTGGCCGCCACCACGCTGCACGCCATCGTCGAGTTGACGTCGCCGACGACGACGACAGCGTCGACGGGGTTGTCCTCCAGCCAGGACTCGAAGTGGGTCATCACCGCCGCGGTCTGCACGGAGTGCGAGCCGCTGCCGACGCCGAAGTTGACGTCAGCCTCGGGGAGGCCGAGGACGTCGAAGAAGCTGCCCGACATGGACACGTCGTAGTGCTGCCCGGTGTGCACGAGCAGCGCTTCGACGCCGCGAGCGGCGCACGCGCGCAGGATCGGTGCGACCTTCATGAAGTTCGGACGGGCGCCGGCGATGACGGCAATCCGCTTCATCGGGCCTTCCTCAGTTCCTTGAACGTCAGCCACATGAACGAGCTGTTGCCGACGAGATACCGCTTCCACATCCGCCGCGGCTCTTGCACCAATCGATACACCCACTCGCAGCCGATGCGCTGCACCCAGGCCGGGGCGCGCTTGACCTTGCCGGCGATCACATCGAACGACCCACCAACTCCCATCGCGAACGGCACGCCGAGCGCGGGAAGGTGTTCGGCGAGCCAGAACTCCTTGCGCGGGCTCGGAATGGCGAGGAACAGCAGGTCGGGTTGCGCCGAGTTGACCTGGGCGATCACCTCGTGGTCGCTGCTCCAGTAGCCATTGCGGTATCCGGCGATTCGCAGTGTTGGATGCTGTGCCCGGAACCTGGAGACCATCTCCTCGAGGATCTCGTCGCGGGCGCCGAGGAAGTACACCCTGCGACCGTTGTCGGCTGCCCGGGCAACGAGTTCGGCGAAGAGATCGATGCCGGCGACACGCTCGGGCAGGGGGCGACCGAGCAGGCGGCTGGCTGTGACGACCGACTGACCGTCGGCATTGACGACCGGGCAGGCCCGGATCACCTCGAGCAACTTGGGGTCCTTCGACATCATCACGACCTTGGCCGCGTTGAGCACGACGTGCTGGACCTGCACACCGTGCTCGACCAGATCCATGATCCGATCGACGGTTTCGTCCATGGTGAGCGCGTCGACCTCGACGCCGAACAACTCCTGCCGTGATGTCTTCTCGAGCGCAATCATGATCCGCCTCCAAGTGCCGCGCCGTGATGTTCCCGTCCTGCCCACGCCTCGATGATCCAGCCCTGGTGATATGGCCGGCACGTGGTGTTGACCTCTGCCGTGCCGAGTCGCACCCGGCGGCGGGAGCCGGCGAGCGCGATCGCAGTGTTTGCCCACAGCTCGCCACGATCCGCCCAGCCGCGCTTCTTGATGGCCCGATGAGCGAACCGACGGCCACCGTCGTAGAAGTGGAACCCGAGCTCGTTGTTGCCGAAGCACCACGGCAGCCCTTCTGCGGCGGCGTGCGCATAGCAAGGATCACCGGTGACTTCGCTGAGCGCGAAGTAGCCCATCGGCGCCATCGCGTCCTGGTGGACGGAGTACACCTGGTGAGCCTCGACGACCGTGCCCTTCTCGGCGTGGTAGAGCCACGGCCACCCGCCATCGGGGCGGCGCAGCTCGACGAGCAGATCGGCCAACCGCCGGGCATCGCCGAGATCGAGTGAGTCGTTGGTGACACGAGCCGACTCGCTGAGGGCGAGCAGCGAGTAGATCTGGGTGGCGAAGTTCGGGAGCAGGGCCCTGCCCTTGCCGGTGCCGAGATGGTGGTAGAGCGGCGACTGCCGCGCTCGCCGCGAGCGGAGCACCTGCACCTGCTGCTCGTGCAACGCGTCGGCACCGGGCAGACCGGCGCCGCGGGCATGCGCGGCGCCGAGCACCAACCAGCCGATCTCCATGCCTTCCAGGCCGACGAGGTCGGCGTCCGTCACGCGCACCAACTCGTCGACCAGCCGCTCGGCACGTGCGTCGCCGAGCCGGACGAGCAGCCACAGGGCCAGGCCTCGATCACCCGGGGTCAGCTCATCCTCGTGAGCCATCACGATGTCGGCCAGGTCCCGGGCTTGGCGAGGCATCGCGTAGCCGGCCTGCTCGGCCCGCCAGAACCCCAGCGCGACCATCAGTGTGTAGCGCAGCGATCGGCCGCGTTTCAGGTCGGAGGCCCAGTCGCGATCGAAGCAATAGATGCCGTCGTCGAGACGCTGCGTCTCGGTGGCGTCGGCGGCGAAGCGGATCAGCGCCGGCAGGTCGCCGAGCACGGGCCCGCCGGCCTCGTTCGACGTCGTGTGGGTGTCAGAGACGTTGGACATGGTCGCCCTTGAGTCGATTGCGGGTGTCGAAGATCTGGCGGGCATGCGAGAGCACGAGCTCCCAATCGATCTCGTCGTGATCGGTGAGCACGACGACGAGGTCCGCCGACTGGACTTCGTTCGGAGTGAGACACGCCGGTGTTCCGACGGTGATCCAGCGCGCATCGACGAGCGGATCGACGATCCGCAGATCGGCGCCGAGCCCGGCGAGCAACTCGGCGACGCGCACCGCCGGAGATTCACGAGCGTCGCCCGAGTTCTTCTTGTACGCCTGGCCGAGCAACAGCAACCGGGCGCCCTTGACCGAGCGACCTTGCTCGTTCAGCGTGCGCGAGATGCGA
>DATBKA010000636.1:0-14609 GCA_036556105.1 Ilumatobacteraceae bacterium
CGATCTCCTACGCGATGACCGGCCCGGTCGTGTTGACCGTCAACTCCAACGGCGGCTCGCTGGCCGAGCTGCGGCCGTCGTGAGGCGATGATGGGCATCTTCTACGAGTTCGACGAGGTCGACGCGTTCACGGTCGGCGCCATCGGCCAGCCCGGGCAGCGCACGTTCCTCTTGCAAGCCCGGCGCGGCACGACACGGGTGACGGTGAAGTGCGAGAAGCAACAGGCGGCGGCGATCGCCGACTACCTGCGCAAGGTGATGAGCGACCTGCCCACACCCGCCGACCAACCGCTTCCCGCAGCGATGGAGCTGGCCGAGCCGGTCGAGCCGGCGTTCGTGCTGGGGCCGATCGGCCTCGGCTACGACCGTGACAACGATCGCGTCCTCGTCCAACTCGAAGAGGTCGTGCCCGTCGATGAGGAGGGCGAGCCCGACCCCGAAGCAGTCGAAGACCGTGGTCACCTTCGTGTCTTCCTCACCCGCGGACAGGCGGCCGCACTGTGCACTCACACCGAGTCGATCGTTGCCGCCGGACGTCCCCCGTGCCAGTGGTGCGGCAACCCCATCGATCCGGATGGTCATGTATGCCCGCGGATGAACTGACCGATCGCAGCCACCAACTGCAACTGATGTCGTGTGGCGAGATCGAGGTCGAGGGGCGCATGCCGTGGAGCAGCAACGCGACGTTTCTCGTCACCATCACGCTCGGCGATGCTCACGCTCAGGCGATCTACAAGCCGCTGCGCGGCGAGCGCCCGCTATGGGATTTCGAACCCGGTCTGCACCGCCGTGAAGTTGCCGCCTACCACCTCAGCGAGACGCTCGGCTTCGACCTCGTGCCGCTGACGATCCTGCGCGACGGTCCGTACGGCGAGGGGTCGCTGCAATGGTTCGTCGACGTCGATCATCGCCAGCACTACTTCACGATCCACGAGGAGCGTCCGGAGCTGCACGACCGGTTGCGTGCCGTCGCCGTGTTCGACCTGCTCGCCAACAACACCGATCGCAAGAGTGGCCACGTGCTGATCGACGGCGACGACCACATCTGGGGCATCGATCACGGGCTGTGCTTCTCCGCCGACTTCAAGTTGCGCACCGTCGTCTGGGAGTTCGGAGGCGAAGTGATCGACGACGAATTGCTCGCTGCGGTGCGCCGCGTCGCCAAGCAGGTCCCGCTGGAGATCGCCACGCTGCTCGCCGACGACGAGGTCGCCGCCCTGCGCAAGCGCGCCTCGTGGCTGATGCAGAACCCCGTCTTCCCGGTCGACCAATCCGGCCGCCGCTACCCCTGGCCGATGGTCTGACACACGCGGCGCCTCCCCGACCCTGCAGCGTTTGACGACTGGTGCACCGTATCGGTGCATCCGTCACCAAACGCGGCGGAGCGGGCGGGCGGTCAGCTGCGCGACTGGAGGGCCTCGATCAGCTTCGGCAGCACCTTGTGTACGTCGCCGACGATGCCCAGGTCGGCAATCCCGAAGATCGGCGCCTCTTTGTCCTTGTTGATGGCGATGATGTTCTTGGCGCCCTTCATCCCGACCATGTGCTGCGTGGCGCCGGAGATGCCGCACGCCAGGTACACGCCCGGCTTGACGACCTTGCCCGTCTGGCCGACCTGGTAGCTGTACGGCACCCAGCCGGCATCGACGATCGCCCGCGACGCACCCGGCGCGCCCTTCAGCAACTTGGCCAGCTGCTCGATCATCTCGTACTTCGAAGCCTCGCCGAGGCCGCGCCCACCGGAGACAACGATGTTCGCTTCGTCGAGCTTGGGCCCACTCGACTCCTCGACGTGCACACCGACGATCGACGCCGCCCCACTGGAGCCGAGCTCGGGTACAGGAGCGGCGATCACTTCGGCGGCAGCACCTCCGGAGGGTTCGGCGGCGAAGCTCTTCGGCCGGAAGGCCGCCAGGTGCGGGCTGGCACCGGTGAACGTGGTCGTGACCAAGACGTTGCCACCGAACACCGGGGTCGTGACCGCGGTCGTGTCGCCGTCGACGGCGATGTCGATGTTGTTGGTCAGCACCGTGCGGTCGAGCTTGACGGATAGGCGAGCCATCACGTCGCGGCCCTCGTAGCTCTGCGGGAACATGATCAGGTCTGGCGCGTCACCGCCGTCGATCACCGCCTTCATGGCCGCAGCGACGGCGGGCCCGGGCAGCTTGCCGCCGAGCTCACCGGTCGCATAGACCTTCTCGGCGCCGTGCTCGCCGAGCGCGCCCGCAATGGACGAGGCGTCGCTGCCCATGAAGGCGGACACCGTTCCGAGTGTGCGCGCCTTGGTGAGCAGTTCGAGCGTGGCCGACGTCGGTGCGCCGTTGGACGCCTGTGCGAATACCCAGATGTTCATGACGCTCCTCAGATGACCTTCAAGTTCTCGAGGAACGCCACGATCTTGGCGTAGCCCTCTCCGTCGTCTTCGACGATCTCTCCCGCCGCACGGGCCTCGGCCTTGGTGACGTTGGAGATCTTCTGTCCGGCGCCGTCCCAGCCGACCGGCGTCACGCCGAGATCGGCAGCGGTGACCGTCTCGACCGGCTTCGACTTGGCCGCCATGATCCCCTTGAAGCTGGGGTACCGCGGCTCGACGACTCCGGCAGTGACGCTGATGACCGCCGGCAACGGGCAGGTGACCTCGTCGAAACCTTCTTCGGTCTGGCGGTTGACCTTCAACGTGCCGCCTTCGACGGCGACGTGCTTGGCGAACGTGACCGACGGGAGGCCGAGCAGCTCGGCGATCTGCTCGGGCACCGTCCCCGTGTAGCCGTCGCTCGACTCGGTCGCGGCGATGATCAGATCGGCGCCGCCGCTGCGACCGATCGCCGCGGCCAGAACCTTGGCAGTAGTCAGGGCATCACTGCCCTGCAAGCTCGGGTCGCTGACGAGGATGCCCTTCGCCGCGCCCATCGCCAACGCCGTGCGCAACCCGCTGACCTCGTCGTTGGGTGCCATCGAGACCAGGCTGACCTCACCCTCCCCAGCCGCAGAGACGAGCTGCAATGCCATCTCGACGCCGTAGCTGTCGGACTCGTCGAGGATCAGCTTGCCCTCGCGCTTCAGAGTGTTCGTCGAGCTGTTCAGCTCGCCCGGCATCGCCGGGTCGGGGATCTGCTTGACGCAGACGATCACGTTCATACGCGAACATTGTTACCGAGGAGTAGCGCAACCGGCCAAAACAGACGCCCTGGCACGAGGCGATATCGTCGCTGTCTTGCGCATCCTGCTGGTCGTCAACGCCTTCGCCTCGTCGGTCACAGCGCGCAACACGGTGGTGGTGCACCGCGCCTTGAGCCAGGGCAACGACGTCGAGATCGTCGAGACCAACCGCCGCGGGCATGCCATTCGCTTCGCCCAGGACGCGGCGCGCCGGGGCGTCGACATCGTCATCGGCTTCGGTGGCGACGGCACGCTGAACGAGGTCGCCACCGGCGTGGCCGGCACGCAGACCGCCCTCGGCACCCTCCCCGGCGGCAGCACCAACGTCTTCGCCCGCACGCTGGGCATGCCGAACGATCCCGTGGAGGCGGTGAAGTTGCTCGTCAACGGCATCGCCGCCAGGAACATCAGCCCGATCGGCCTCGGCCACGTCAACGGCCGCTACTTCTGCTTCCACACCGGCATCGGCTACGACGCCGCAGTCGTTCGCGAGGTCGAGCGGCGGGCGGGGATGAAGCGGTGGCTCGGCCATCCCCTGTTCATCTACGCCTCGTTGCGCACGTGGATGAACCGTTACGACCGGTCCGAGCCCCACTTCCAAGTGCTCATCCCCGGCTCGCCGGACGCGATCGACGGGTACTTCACGATCGTCCTCAACACCAACCCGTACACCTATCTGGGCAACCGCCCGCTCGACCTCAGCCCGGCGGCCACGTTCGACCGCGGCTTGGTCGCGGTCACGTTCAAGACGTTGCGGGTCGGCGCGATCCTCGGCGCCCTCGGTGGCGCCCTGCGCGGCGGCGGGATGAAGCCGTCGGCGACGGTCGACGTGCGCACCGATCTGTCGTGCCTCACGGTCACGTCGGCGCGCCCGTTTCCGTTCCAACTCGACGGCGACTACCTCGGCGAGACGTTGGAGCTGCGCTTCGAGCATCGCCCGAACGCCGTCCGGCTCGTTCACCCATCACCGACCTGACGACGCGGCGCCGATCACCTCGAGAGCGAGATCGGGGACGTTCGTGCAGATGCCGTCGACACCCCACTCGACCAGTTCGGCCATCCGTGCCGGGTCGTCGCACGTCCACGTGTTGACCTCGATGCCCGCACCGTGGCAGGCATCGACGTGGGAGCGACGCAGCGTTCCGACCCACGGGTGCAACGCGGCGTGCCCACGAGCGACCATCGTGCCGATCACGTCGTCAGGCACTTCGTCCACGAGCCACGCCGTACGGATGCCGGGACGGAGGGACCGGCAGCGGTCGACCGTGGCCAGACGGAACGAGGAGATCAACCACCGCTGATCGTCGCCGCGGCCGGCCAGCACCGCCACGGTGAGGTCGGCGATGGTGTCGTGCGGATCGAAGTCGGGCTCGTTGGCATCGTTCTTGATCTCGACGTTGACCCACATGCCGCGGCAGGCATCGAGGGCAGCGTCGAGCGTCGGCAGGTGAGCCGGTAGGTCAGCGGCCGGGGTGGCGATGATCGACCGGCCGTCGTCGAGGTGAGCGTCGTGGTGCACGACCAACACATCATCCGCGGTGCGGCGCAGATCGAGCTCGACGGCATCGCTGCCGAGCTCTGCCGCGGCGCGGAATGCCTCGATGGTGTTCTCCGGCTGCCGCCGCGATGCACCCCGATGTGCCAATACCGCTGTCACCGATACCCCCTATCTCTAGGAACTATCCCCTTGTTCATGGCGCTACCCCTTGTCAAGGACGGATTTGTTTCCTAGCTTTGACAGCACTGTGCACACCAATGTCGAACCTCCCTCGTTCTGTGGCGGGTTTGCACGTGAAAAGTCTCACAAAACGGCCGCAGGGAGCCGAGTGTGACCATTCTCGCGTCCAGCCTCACCCTCGCCAACGCCGACTACAGCTGGCGGTCGGGCGCCATCTGCCGCGACACCGACCCCGAGCTGTTCTTTCCCGTGGGCACCACCGGCTATGCGTTGCTGCAGATCGCCCGCGCCAAGGAAGTGTGCGGGCAGTGCCCCGTGCGCCGCGACTGTCTCGACTACGCACTCGAGACCAACCAGGATTCCGGGATCTGGGGCGGCACCTCTGAGGAAGAGCGGCGCATCCTGCGTCGCCAGTACGTCGCTCGCCAGAAGGCTGCCGGCTGACACGCTCGCCGATCGTCGATCGGCGCCAGTTCAGAACGGCACGGTGAGGTCGACGACCGTGCCCGTGCCCTTCGGCTTGTCGCCGAGCCCGACCGCTTCGAAGTCTTCCGGCACGCCGGGACGCATCGAGATCGTGCCGGCCAGCTCGGTGGTGACGAGGGTGCGGACGATCGACAGCCCGAGCCCGGTCGCCTTGTTCAACTCGAAGCGCGGATCGAGACCGCGGCCGTCGTTGATGACCCGGATGTCGATGTGATCGTCCGCCGGATCGAGCTGCACCACCACGTCGCCACCGCTGCTGCCTTCGGGGAAGCCGTGGTCGACGGCGTTCTGCAGCAACTCGGTGAGCACCACCGACAGCGGAGTGGCGATGGTCGACGGCAACCGGCCGCCGTTGCCTTGCACGGTGAACCGCACCGGCCGGTCCGGTGACTGCAGCCCCTCCTCGGCGAGCCTGAGCAGCGGGCGGACGATCTCGAGGAAGGCGACGTCGTCGCCCGGCTCGCGCGACAACGTCTCGTGGACGAGGGCGATCGTGCGGATTCGCCGCACCGATTCGGCGACCGCGGCCTTCGCCTCCGGCGATTCGAGCCGCCGGCCTTGCAGGCGCAGCAGTGATGAGATCGTCTGCAGGTTGTTCTTGACGCGGTGGTGGATCTCGCGGATCGTCGCATCCTTCGACAGCAGCAACTTGTCGCGCTTGCGGACCTCGGTGACGTCGCGGAGCAGCAGCACCCCGCCGGTGACCTCCCCTCCAGCAAGGATCGGCATGCAGCGCGTCAACAACGTGACCGTCGGAGTCTGCTCGAACTCTTCGATCACCGGCTTGCGATCCTCGTAGGCGAGCCGCACGGGGCTGTCGTTGAAGCCGAGCTCGGCGAGACGCATGCCGACCGCGTTGGCGCTGATCCCGACGCGGTGCAGCGCAGACACCGCGTTCGGCGAGGCGTAGCGCACACGCGCCTCCTCGTCGAGCACCATCACGCCGTCGCCGACTCGTGGAGCGGCACTGGAGTCGCCGAACAAGCCATGGAACGGGAACGTGCCCTCGGCGATCATCGCCGCGAAGCGCTGGAAGATGCCGAGATACGTGCGCTCGAGCTCACCGAGCTGGCGGGCACGTCCGCTCGACCACTCTCGGGACAGCACTGCGATCGGCTTGCCACCAAAGCGCACCGGGATGGCCAGCATCCGCGCCGGCTCGGGAAGCTGCTCGACGGCGATCTCGCCTTCGCGGATCTCGCCCGACTCGAACGCCGACGTCAGCAGCGGGCGCTCGACCTCGGCGGGAGTGCCGACCTCGTCGGCGAGGTAGATGGTCTGCCCGGTGGCCGGTCGCACCTGAGCGACGATCAGCCACTCGGAGTCCGTGCCCGACGGGACGTAGAGCAGCAAGTCGGCGAAACACAGGTCGGCGAGCATGCCCCACTCGCTGACGAGTTGCTGGAGATGCTTGATCTCGTCACGCGACAGTGATGTCTGCTGACGACAGAGCTCACCCAACGTGGCCATGGAGTCGTTCTAGCACTCTGACGTGCTGCGCAGCGGTTGCATCCGATCGCTGGGCTCAGCCGCTGAAACCGATCTTGCGGTCGCCGTCGGGGCTGCCGATCTCGATGTAGCCGATCTTCGCGGCCGACACACCGACATCGCGATTGCGCTTGTCGGTCAGCCACAGCACGTCGACGGCGCCGGCGAGTGCGGCTTCGATCTTGGTCTTGAGCTCCTCGCGGTCGACATCGTCGGCGAGCTCGACGGTGAGCTCTCGGGGTGCTTGAGTGACGCCGATGCGTACGTCCACGTCGGTCCTTTCCAATTCGGTTGCCGACCATCGTAGAGAGCGGACGGCGGAGATGGAACTCCGGCTCTGGCCGGATCTGTGGGAACCATGTCATTGACGCCATCGCCGCGCGGCACCATGATCGCCAGGTGACTCGCCGCGCAGTCGTCATCGTCGCCTACGACGGAATCCAACCGCTCGACGTCGTCGGGCCGCACGAAGTGTTCGCCGGCGCCAATTCCGTGCTCGCCGCGCGCCGGCGCGCTGCGCACTCCTACGACCTCTCGATCGTCTCCCAGCGCGGCGCTCCTGTCGTGTCGGAAAGCGGGCTGCAACTCGTCACGACACCGCTGCCGTCGCCTCGCGCTCGCCTCGACACGCTGCTGATCCCTGGTGGCGAGGGGTCGCAGACCGCCAGGTACGACGACGGGCTCGTCGATTGGATTCGCGCCGCCGCACGTCGAAGCCGACGCGTCGCCACGGTGTGCAGCGGCACGTTCATCGCCGCAGCAGCCGGTCTGCTCGACGGGCGCACCGTCACCACCCATTGGTCCCGCGCCCGGCAGCTGGCCGACGAGTATCCACGGATCACTGTCGACGCGGACCCGATCTACCGGCACGACGGTCCGGTGTGGACCTCGGCCGGGGTCACGGCTGGGATCGACCTCGCCCTCGCCCTCGTCGAGGACGACCACGGCACCGACGTGGCCCAGATCGTCGCACGGTACCTGGTGATGTTTCTGCATCGGCCCGGCGGGCAGACGCAGTTCGCCGCTCCGGTCTGGGTGCCGCGGGCGGAGCGATCTGCCGTGCGCGCCGCACAGGACTACGTCGACGCTCATCCAGCCGCCGACCATCGCCTCGACCTCTTGGCCAGGCGCGCCGCGATGAGCACGCGGCACTTCAGCCGCGTCTTCATCGGCGAGGTGGGTGAGACGCCGGCGCGTTACGTCGAGCGCGTTCGTGTCGAGGCCGCCCGGGCCGAGTTGGAGCGCACCGACGCGTCGCTCGACGTCGTTGCCACGCAATGCGGCTTCGGCTCGGCCGAGTCGCTTCGTCGCGCGTTCCACCGCCGCGTCGGCGTCGCGCCCGACGCCTACCGGCGGCGGTTTCGTTCCCCTTCCAACACCGTGCGGCGGCTCCACGTCGCCTCGTAGAGAGGTTCACTCATGCAAGCTGCCATCGCCCTCTTCCCTCGTTTCACCGCGCTCGACGCGATCGGCCCGTACGAGGTGCTGCAACGCATCCCCACGATCGACGTCACGTTCGTCGGCCACCAACGCGGCGAGGTGCGCAGCGAGAATGGGATGCTCGGAGTGACGATCGATGCAACCTTCGACGACCTGCTCGGCCCGGACATCCTCGTGTTCCCGGGCGGCGTCGGCACCCGTGTCGTGATGCACGACGAACGCGTCCTCGACTGGGTCCGCACCGCGCACGCTTCCACGACGTACACGACGTCGGTGTGCACCGGGTCATTGGTGCTCGGCGCGGCCGGACTGCTCAACGGCCTGACCGCCACCACGCACTGGGCCTGCTACCCCGAGTTGGCGGCAACGGGCGCGCAGCCGACGGCGCAACGGGTCGTCGAGCATCTCGACGAACGGATCATCACCGCCGCTGGAGTGTCGAGTGGGATCGACATGGCGCTGCGCTTGGTCGAGTTGCTCGTCGATCGGACTGCTGCCGAGGCCGCCCAGCTGATGATCGAGTACGACCCGCAGCCGCCGTTCGACTGCGGCGCGCTGGACAAGTGCACCGACGCCATCGTCACCCGCGTCGCGGAGTACGCCGCCCTCCGCAAGTGAATGCATCCGAGTGTTTCAAGGCGGACAGGGTGCCTTGAAACACTCGGTTCAGAACGTGGTGGCGCAGAACGTGTCGCCGCGAGGCAACGAGGCCTCGGTGCTGACATCGGTCTCGCCGCACAGCGCACCGAGCATGCCCTTGACCATGCCGCGGTCGACCGCGCAGATCACTGGATGCTCGATGGCCACATCGCCGAACGGGCAATGGTTGTTGACGATCCGCAACTGGTTGTTGTGCTGGTCGGCGTGGGCGGCGAAGCCATGCGCGGTGAGCGCATCGGCAACGGCTTGCATCGCCGAGCGCAGGCTGCGCTGGCCGGCGGCGACATCGGGCCCAGACAATCCCGCAGCCATCGCCTGCCCGTACTCCTGACCGACCTGCTCGGCCATCGCCTCGGCTTGTTCGCGAGGCAGCAGTGCCAGCGCCTTGCCGAGCAACGACAGCACCAGGTCGTCGGCGCGGATCGGCACGTCGATGGACACGTCGGCCACGGAGCGGTAGCGCTTCGACGGCCGGCCAGCGCCGGCACCTTCGGCGCGCTCGACGGCAACCTCGAGGTACCCACCGGCAGCAAGGCGATCGAGGTGGTGCCGGGCGACGTTCGGGTGGAGATGGAACTGCTCGGCGACCTGCGACGCAGTGACACCCTCGCCGTGCTCGCGGGCGAACAGGTAGATGCCGCGCCGCGTCGGGTCACCGAACGCGTTGGTGATCGCGGACACCGTCGCCGTGAACGCGCCGGGTGCCATCGGCGCACTGGGCGGGTTGGCAGTCACGCCGGTATTCTACCTATCTGCGTAGTGGTAATTCGCTGCGACCAGCTTGCCCAGACGAGAGGCCATCATGCCGGCAACCACGAACGAGCAGATCATCGAGGCGCTGCGCCCGGTGGAGGACCCGGAGCTGCGCCGATCGATCGTCGATCTCGGCATGGTGCGCCGGGCGACGATCGACGCCGCCGGGGTGGTCGACGTGCAGATCGCGCTCACCGTCGCCGGATGCCCGCTGCGCAACGAGATCACCAATCGGGTCACGTCGGCCGTCGGTCCGTTGCCCGGTGTCGCCCGCGTCGCCCTCGACTTCACCGTGATGACCGACCAGGAACGCGAAGCGGTGCGGATGATGCTCCACGGCGATCCCGGCGGCACGGCCGGCCACGGCCACGCCCACGGTCACGCCGAGGGCCGCACGGTCCCGTTCGCCGAGCCGGGCTCGAAGACACGGCCGCTGTTGATCTCGTCGGGCAAGGGTGGTGTCGGCAAGTCGAGCGTCACCGTCAACCTCGCCGTCGCACTGGCCGAGCAGGGCTACTCGGTCGGCATCGTCGACGCCGACATCTACGGTTTCTCGGTGCCGCGAATGTTGGGCGCCGATCGCGATCCTGTCGTCATCGATCAGATGCTCGTGCCGCCGGAGAGCTATGGCGTGCGCTGCATCTCGATCGGCTACTTCGTGCCTGAGGGGCAGGCCGTGGTGTGGCGGGGCCCGATGCTGCACAAGGCCTTGGAGCAGTTCCTCACCGACGTGTTCTGGGACGAGCCCGACTTCCTGCTCATCGACATGCCCCCCGGCACCGGCGATATCGCCCTCAGCCTCAGCCAGTACTTGCCGCGTGCCGAGGTCTACGTCGTCACCACGCCACAGCCGGCCGCACAGAAGGTGGCCGCGCTGTCCGCAGCGATGGCGGCGAAGGTCAACATGACCGTGCGCGGCGTGATCGAGAACATGAGCTGGTTCACCGGCGACGACGGCAAGCGCTACGAGATCTTCGGCAGCGGAGGCGGCCAGGAGCTGGCCGATCAGCTCGGAGTGCCGTTGCTCGGCAAGTTGCCCCTCCTCCCCGAGCTGCGTGAGGGTGGCGACGAAGGCGTCCCCATCGTCGTTGCCGATCCCGACAGCGAACCGGCGAAGCTGTTCCACGAGATCGCCCAGCGCATCGCCGTCGAGCTGAAGCCGCGCAAGGTCTACCACTCCGCACTCAAGATCAGCTGACCGTCGGTCTCACCGCGCCCTCCGGCGGTGGCGCGACGTCCACGCTGCTTGGGCTGCCACGGCGGACAAGGGGGGCCCGCGTCAGGGTGGCGCGCGCACGTCAGCGAGTGGGGACGTTGGCCACTGGTGATCGAGCCCAGGTCGACTCATCGTGATCACAGGAGGCTCAGTCAACACAGCGCCCCGAACGAGACGCCATGTCCGCATCCCTGTACCGCCAGCCGTCGCGCACGGCGTGGGCGATCGGCATCGTGATCGCCGCGCTGTACGCAGGTGCGTGCTCGGGCGGTGACGACCAGTCGACCACCACGGAGTTGTCGGTCTCGGATCTCGTATCTGTCCTCGCCGATCCGGCGGCGGCGACAGATTGCGAGCTCGATCCCTCGGGCTTCCCTCAGCTGGCATGTGGTGCCCGCGCCACTTCCGCCGCTGAGGCGTTGGGGAACAGTGGAGACCCCGCGGCCGTTCCGGCTCTCGCCCAGGCGATCTGGGATCCCGAGACCTACCCCGGAGCGGAGGAGGCCTCGTGGCAGGCGCTCGAGAAGATCGGCGGACCAGATGTCGTCGCCGTGCTCGTCGAGACGATCACGACAGCGGACAGCGCGCTCGACGCCAACCGAGCGGCCGGCCTCCTCGGCGATCTGGGAGGCGTCGAACACAACCAGATCCTCGCCGAGGGGGGTGGCTCCGGCGGCGGATCCGGCTACTTCACGGCGTTGGTGACGATCAACCGAGACGACGCCACGCCCCTTCTGCCGTACCTCGAAGATGCCCACACCTACTGGGTCTATGGACCGCTCATCGCGATCGGTCAGGACGACACGGAGGAAGCGGTCGCCGCCACTCTTCCCAGATGGGGCGACTCCACCATGGCCGAGACCTTCCTCAACTCGGGGAACGCACTCCTCGAGCAAACAGCGCAGGAATGGGCCGCCGCGCATGGCTACGCAATCACGAAGCTTCCGGGCCTCGGCTCTGTGACGTGGAACTCCGACTAGGTCGACCCTTCTGAACACGGTCCGACGGCGCGGCGAGGCAGACCATCCGGTCGAAGGGGTCAGTCGCCCCAGTGGCGTTGCTCGGTGAACGGGTCGCCGTACATGTGGTAGCCGTTGCGCTCCCAGAACCCGGGCTCGTCGTGATCGATCAGCTCGAGCGAGCGCACCCACTTGGCGCTCTTCCAGAAGTAGAGGTGCGGCACGACGATCCGCACCGGACCGCCGTGGATCGGCTCGATCTCATCGTCGTCGTATGCGTAGGCGACGATGGACTCGTCGGTCGTGATGTCGGCAAGAGGGAGGTTGGTCGTGTAGCCGAACTCGGCGTGCTCCATCACATGCGTCGCCTCCGGCCGCACACCCGCACGCTCGAACAGGTCGCGCACGAGCACACCTGTCCATCTCGTGTCGAACTTGCTCCACTTGGTGACGCAGTGGATGTCGGACGTGAGCGTGACCGATGGCATCGCCTTCAACTCGGCGAGGTCGAGCGTGAAGGGTCGCTCGACGAGACCGTTGATCGAGAGGGTCCATTCGCCGGGCGCATACGTCGGCACGTCGCCGACATGAAGCACCGGCCAGCGCTCGGTGAGGTACTGGCCGGGAGGAAGACGGTCGGGGTTGTAGCCCTTCTCGACGAGTTCCTTGCGGTTCCGTTCGAAGAAGCCCATGTCCATCAGTGTTGTCCACGAATCCGTCCGTTACACGTCGTACGACGTGACCTGGTTCACTCGCCTACATTGGAGACCGATGAGCAGCAGCCCCCCGCCGCCACCACCCCCGCCACCGCCGATGTCTCCGCCACCCGGCTACGTCGCCTACGGCGGACCCGGCGACGCGTCCGGCTTCCAGGGGATACGCGGTGTCAGCAAGGCGATGACGATCCTGTTGTGGATCTACCTTCCGCTGCAGGTGCTGGTGATCGTCGACCAGGTTCGGCTGAACTCGAAGGCCAACCAGTTCCTCGACAACGAGATCAGCGAATCGACGTTCAAGGATGCGGTCGAACGCAGCGCCAGCTCGATCGTCGGCATCTTGGTGATCCCGATCGCTGTCCTGACGATGGTGTGGATGTTCCGCATGGCGGCGAACGTGCGCAAGATGGGTCGCCCAGGGCAGACGTGGGTACCGGGTTGGGCGATCGCCGGCTGGTTCCTCCCGCCTTGTGCGATCTACGCGATCCCGTGGTTGATGTTCCGCGAGCTGTGGAAGGGCTCCGACCCCGACCGTGCGCCCGGCGATCCGAACTGGAAGCAAGGCAGCGTGGCGCCGATCATCAACCTGTGGTGGGTGGTGTACGGCCTGATCCCACTGCTCGGTTTCTTCTCCGCGGCGGGTGTTGCCCGGCAGATCAGAACAGGCTCGACGCACACGTTGGCCGAGCGGTTGCACGACTACGGATGGGTCAACATCGTGTTCACCGTCGTCGGCATGGCCGCGACCGTTGTCTACATCCAGCTCGTCAAGCAGCTCTCGACGCGGCACATGCGGACGACCCACGAGCCCTGATGCTCTTCGTCGTCCGCCACGCCAAGGCGGGAAGCCGGCGCGACTTCGACGGTGACGACAGGATGCGACCGTTGACCGCCGCCGGGTACCGACAAGCGCGGGCGTTGGCCCCGCTGCTCACGGCGGCCGGCGCGACGTCGTTCCTCAGCAGCCCGTTCCTGCGCTGCATCGAGACCCTCCAGCCGGCGGCGACAGTGGTGGGTGCCGACGTGGGGATCGACGGCCGCCTCGGCGAAGGTCGGAGCAGCTTCGACGTGATCGAGATGATGGCTGACCTCCCCGACGGCTGCGCGCTGTGCAGCCACGGCGACGTCATCCCCGAGACGATCGCTGCCCTCGAACGGTGCGGCTGCGCGATCACCTCCGCGCCGGATTGGCGCAAAGGCAGCGTGTGGGTCGTCAGTCGTGAGGGCGGTGAGTTCACGACCGCCCACGTCTGGCCACCACCGGAGACCTAGTGCTTCGACCTCTCTCGTTCGGTCGAGTAGGAGAGCACTAGTCGGTGGTGCACTCCATGCGGCCGTTGACTCGTTCGCAGTTGGCATGCGTGGCGAACCAGATCCAGAACGCGATGCAGGCCACCAGGAGGACGATGCCGATGACGACGCCGGCGGTGGCCAGACCTCGGCCACCACGCCGCCCGTCACGGGTCTGCTTGAGGCCGACGAAGCCGAAGATCGTTCCCAGCAGACCCATGATCTGGAATAGCCAGAAGCAGGGGATCACACCGACGAGGCTGCACACGAGCGAGGCGACGGCCATGCCCGACTTGCCTTGCGCTGCCGGCGCGGGCGCGCCGACCGGATAGGTGCGGAACCCCGGAGGCTGCGGGAACGGATCGCCTGGGGGCGGTGGCGGCGGCATGCTCATGCGCGCTCACCGTACCCAGTGGCGGCGGTGCGCCCGCGGACCCACGGTCGTCATCGTCAACCGGTGGTCGACGGACCGCCGAGGTCGGCGATGAACCCTTGGATCATCCCGACCATCTCCGCTGGCGGGTTGTTGTCGAGACACGCCTGCGCCTCGCGGCGCGCCGTGTCGAGATCGGCCGGCTCGAGAAAGCGAGCCGACGTGATCGCCAAGAAGCAATGCGGGTCGGCGTACGTCGGGTCGATCTCGATCGCGCCGCGCAACAGCTCGGCACCGGACGAGGCGAGCGACGACCCGCTCTGGGCGACGAGCCAGCCGAGGTAGGTCAGCGCCTCGACGTTGTCGGGATCGAGGTCGAGCACCTGTTGGT
>DATBKA010000637.1:0-16763 GCA_036556105.1 Ilumatobacteraceae bacterium
CGTTGGACGCGACCTCATCGCGGTTCTCGGTGCGACGGGCCGCACTCAGCTCGTCACCGGACTGTTGCTGGCGGCTGGCCTGGCGCTGTCCGGCTGAGCCACGCGCGGAGGGCAGCGAGCACGCGTTGGGGCGATTGGAGGTGGGTGGCATGACCGGCCCCGTCGATCAACTCGGAGCGCCCTCGTGGCACGGCGGTGGCGATCTGCTGGGCGATCGCCGCATACTTCGCGTCGGCCGCGCCGGCAATCGCCAGCACCGGCATCGCCAGCGAGCTGAGGTGGCTCCACAGCGACGCCTGCGCGCCGGCACCTGCCAAACGCAAGCTGCTGGCCAGACCTTCCGAGGAGTTGCGCAGCCGGTCGGCGCGTTGCGCAGCGTCCACCGGCAGGCCGGCGAACAGCGGTTGCGCCAGCCATTCGTCGAGGAACGTGTCGACGCCGACTTCGCGCAGGTGCCCGGCAAGGTTCATGTCGGCGTCGCGCCGCATCGCCCGTTCGGCGTCGTCGGCGATCCCCGGCGAGGCGCTGACCAAGGCGAGCGCCGCGACCCGCGCCGGATCGCTGAGCGCGGCGTGCAGGCACAACCGCCCGCCCATGCTGTAGCCGATGTACACCGCCGGGCCGCACATCTCGGTGAGCAGTCCGGCGGCGTGAGGTAGGTCGACGTGAACCGCTGCCGAGTCACCATGCCCGGGTGCATCGACGACGACTGCTTCGTAGCCGTCGTTCGCCAGCGCCGCGGCGAGCGGTCGCCACGACGTCGATGTCTGTGTGAACCCGTGGACGAACACCAACCGCGGTCCTGTGCCGAGCGACCACGCCGCCAAGTCGCCTTCGACGCGCCGCCACTCAGACATCGGCGGTGCGACGGGCCACCACGCGACGCAGAACCTGCACGAAGGTCTCCGGCTCCTGCGCGCCAGGCACCATCCAGCGCCCGTCGAACACGAACGTCGGCACCGCAGTGATCTCCAGTTCCGCCGCCTCACGTAGTTCGACGGACAGCTCGTCAAGGCCGTCACGGCTGTCGAGGAATGCGAGGGTGCGGTCGCGTTCGAGTCCAACATCGCGCGCACATTCGGCGAGCACCTCGGGGTCACCGACGTCGAGACCGTCGATGAAGTAGGCGCGCAGCAGTCGCTCCTTCATCGCCACCTGCGCGCCCGTCGACTTGGTCAACCACAGCAGGCGATGGGCCAGCATCGTGTTGGCGCGCAGGGCGCGATCCATCCGGAAGTTGATTCCAGCCTCAGCAGCGATGGCGGTGACGTGATCGATGATCTGCTGTCCTCGCTCCAAGCCGCCGAACTTCTTGGCGTAGGCCTCCAGCACCGGCACCGCCTTGCCGGGTGAGGCTGTCGGGTCGAGCTGGAACGGCCGAAAAGTGATGCCAACGTCGATCTCGTCGGCCAGTTCGCCGACGGCGATCTCGAAGCGGCGCTTGCCGATGTAGCACCACGGGCAGATGACGTCCGACCAGATGTCGACGTCGACGCGGGGGAGCACGTCCGGATGATAGGCGCCTATCGTGTCGGAATGACCTCGTCGGCGCCCGACGTCCAGGCCACGTTCTGCGCGACGCTCGTCGATCAGTGGGTCCGGCACGGCTTGACGCATGCCATCATCGCTCCCGGTTCGCGCAGCACCCCGATGGCGTCGGCGCTCGCGGCGCGATCCGACATCCAACTGCACGTCTTCCACGACGAGCGATCGGCGGCCTTCGCCGCGTTGGGTGTTGCGTTGGCGACACGGGTTCCCGCTGTCTTGCTGTGCACCAGCGGGACTGCGGCCACTCACTTCCACGCGGCCGTCGTCGAAGCGCATCAATCCGGTGTGCCGATGGTCGTCGTGACCGCCGACCGCCCGCCGGAACTGCACGGCGTCGGCGCTCCGCAGACGATCGACCAGATCGACTTGTACGGCCGCGCCGTGCGCCTGTTCCGCGACCCTGGTGTCGCCGAGGACACGACCGGCGACACGTGGCGGCCATTGGCCAGCGATGTGTGGTGGCATGCCGCGGGCAAGTCGCCTGGACCGGTTCAGCTCAACCTGCCGTTCCGCGAACCGCTGGTCGGTGTGGTTCGGGAGTTGCCGGCTTCGGACGCGTTGCCTCCACCGTCGTCGTTCGATCTCTCTGCCGACGAGGTGGACGCGGTGGCCGAACTGCTCGACGAGCGACGCGGCCTGATCGTCGCCGGTGACGGCGTGGACGACCCGGCCGCTGTGCAGTCGTTGGCAGCTGCCACGGGCTGGCCTGTGTTGGCCGACCCGATGTCGGGTTGCCAGATGCTCGACGTTGCCGTGGTCCGCTTCGATGCGGTGCTGCGCCACGCCGCGTTTGCTGCGGAGCATCGTCCTTTGGTGGTGGTGCAGTTGGGATTGCCGCCGGCATCGAAGGTGCTTGCTCAGTGGCTCGCCGGCTCGGGAGCCGAGCACGTCGCAGTGTCACCTGTCGGGTTGACCTCAGATCCGAACCTCGTCGGCGCCCGTCAAGTTCATGCGCCGATCGGTGCGCTGTGCACCGCTCTGGCGACGCAGCTGAGTGGAGTCGATGGCGACTGGCAGCGAGCCTGGCTCGCCGCCGACCACGTCTGCCGAAGCGCGATCGACGACTTCCTGGCGATGGAGTCGAACCTCTCCGAGCCCGGGGCGGCGCGGGCAGTCACGGCGAACATCCCATCCGGAGGTCATCTCGTCGTTGCGTCGTCGATGCCCGTGCGCGACGTCGAGTGGTTCGGCACGCCTCGCAGCGACGTCACCATTCATGCCAATCGGGGCGCCAACGGGATCGATGGCGTCATCGCCACGGCGATCGGAGTCGCGGTCGCCAGCGGCGCGCCGACTGCGGTGTACTTGGGAGACATCGCCTTCTGTCACGACCTCTCGTCGTTGACCGCGCTGAAGTCGCGTGGCCTCGACCTGACGATCGTCGTCACCGACAACGATGGCGGCGGCATCTTCTCGTTCCTGCCGCAAGCTTCGGCACTGGCGCCTTCCCAGTTCGAGTCGTTGTTCGGCACTCCGCACGGCACCGACATCGTCGAGGTAGCTCGAGCCTTCGGGCTGCGCGCCTACAGCGCGAAGACGGCGCAGCACCTTGCCGAGGCGTTCGACGAGCCTGACACGAGCGTCGTCCGCGTCGTCTCCGACCGCACCGAGAACGTGGCCGCGCACGCGGCGATCAACGCGGCAGCCGTCGCAGCGATGGGTTGACGCCAGTCAAGGTCGCATAGTCACGGTCGCACGATCGCCGACAGCATGGCCTGGAACTTGGCCTGCGTCTCCGCCAGCTCGGCGAGCGGCTCGCTCTCGGCAACGATCCCACCGCCGGCGACGAGCTTGGCACTGCGTCGGTCGTCGGAGAACTCGGCGCATCGCAGCGCGACAGCCCACGTGCCGTCGCCTTCGGAATCGACCCAACCGACGGATCCCGCGTAGCGACCACGATCGAAGCCCTCGACCGTCTTGATGAGTGCCAGCGCTTCGTCGCGGGGCGACCCGCCGACGGCCGGCGTGGGAGCGAGGGCGCGCACCAGCTCGAGGACGTTGGGGCGTGGCTCGGAGAGATGACCCTCCATGATCGTGCCCAGATGCTGCACATTGGCAACCGCAACGATCGACGGCTCGGGCTCCCAGTCGAGATAGCTGCACCACGGCAGCAAGGTGTCGTGGATCGTGTCGATCACGATCCGATGTTCGAGTTGGTTCTTCTCGCTCGCCAACAGCTCGGCCGCGGCGCGACGATCGGTGTCGGGGTCTCCGGTGCGCGGCGTCGTGCCGGCGAACGGCTGCGCCCTCACGGTCTCGCCCTCGACCGCGACGAGCAGCTCCGGCATCGCACCCACGAATCCGTCGATCGAATAGCGAAAGCTCGAGCCGAACGAGGCCCGCAGCCTCAGCAGGACGGCATGGATGTCGATCGGTTCGTCACTGCTCACCCGGATCTCGCGGGCGATGACGACCTTCTTCAACCTTCCTTCGCGCACAGCCGTGCGCGCCGCGTCGACCGCGCCGAGATAATGGTCGACGGGTGTCAGTGGTTCTGTCGTGAAGCTCTGGGCGCGTGGCTGCGGCCGAGGTGGCGTGTCCAGATCGGCCACAGTGTCGTCGATCGTCGTGATCCACTGCCGGCCGTCGGAAGACTTGACGACGGTCATCGCCGGGATGATCAGCTCGCCAGCCGCGCCTGGCTCGAAGGGCACGACCCCCATGGCAAGCGGGCGCGCACCATCGGCGCGGTCGTCGTGCTCGATCGCGGCGAGCGTGGCCGGAACGTCGTCGATGGCGACGCGTGCGGCGACGCCGCGTCCGGCGACACCGACGCCGTCGCGGACGAACAGGAAACCGTCCCCGCGGGCGATGTCGTTCAAGTCGACCTCGCGTTCGAGGGGACGACTGACAGCACGCATGTCAGGCCCGCGTGCCGAGCAGCAGTTGCGTGATCCCGCCCGACAGCGGGTGATGTTCGGCGTCCGCGAACCCGGCGGCGCGCAGGCTCGCCAACATCGCCGGCGGGTCGGGGAGGTAGGCAACGCTCTTCGGCAGGTAGCGATAGGCCGCACCGTCGCTCAACAGCGCGCCGATCTTCGGCACGACCTTCCCGAAGTAGAGGTTGTTGCCCCAGCGGACGAGCTTGTTGTGAGGCACACCGACGTCGAGCAAGGCGATCCTGCCTCCGGGACGTAGCACTCGTCCGAGCTCAGCGAAGAACCGCGGCAGGTCGACGAGGTTGCGCAAGGCGAAGCCACACGTCGCTCCATCGACGGACGAGTCGGGGAGCGGGAGCCGGAGGATGTCGGCCTGCACTCGCGGCGCGCCACTGCGGTCGGCGGCGAGCATCCCGAAGCTGAGGTCGATCGACAGCGGCAGATGCCCCGCCTTGCGCAGGTCGACGCACAAGTCTCCGGTGCCACTGGCGAGGTCGATCACGGTGCTGCCGACCGGTAGGTGCAGTCCACGCACCGCCTTGCGGCGCCAACGCACGTCGAGGCGGAACGTCATGATCCGGTTGACGAGGTCGTATCGCGGCGCGATCGCATCGAACATCTGCCGAACGGCCGTGACCTTCTCGTCGCCTTGCGGCAACGTCTCCCGGTCCCATGCGCGCCTGCTCACGATGTGAGGCTATTCGGGTCCTCACCCATCGAGGCCAGTCACCACATCTTCGGTCGGGCTGACCGAGGATTTCGTGCCTTGCTTGGCAGATGTCAACCGGAGGATGCCCTGCGACAAGTAAAGATGCGTGACGGTGACTGATTCCGCGGGTGACGGATCTGGACTGCTCGACGTCGACTTCGACGACTTCTACGCCCGCGGCTACCGGCGATGTGCAGCCTTGGCCTACGCATTGACACGATCGCCGAACGATGCGGAGGATCTCGTGCAAGACGCGTTCTCGATCGCCTACCGGCGTTGGCCGGAGATCGCCTCCTACGACGATCCGCTCGCATGGGTGCGCAAGGTGTTGGTCAACAACGCCATGTCGAGAGGGCGGCGCCTGCGCCGCGAGGTGTTGGCGATGGCACGGCTGCGCAGTCGGCCAAGTGTCGCCGCGCCGCTGGTCGACGATGCCGACAGCCAGCTCTGGCAAATGGTCAGCGAGCTGCCGAAGCAGCAGGCCGCGGCGATCGCCTTGCACTACGTCGACGACCTTTCCGTCGAGTCGATCGCCGAGGTGCTGGGCTGCTCCGTCGGAACCGTCAAGACCCACTTGTCACGCGGTCGCCACACCCTGGCCGACCGCCTCGCGACATCAAGGACGCCAGGAGGCACCGATGAGTGATCTCGACGAGCGCGAGCAATCGGTCGACGACATGCTGCGCGCCGCTGCGCTTCGGTTGCACGACGAGCTCGCCCGATCCGCCGTGCCGGACACGCTGCGCCGGCACAGCCGGCGCAGCAATCGATGGATATTGGCGATCGTGTTGGTCGTCGTGGTCGTGCTCGGCCTGATCGGCATCGGGACGTACCGCAACGACGAGAGCCTGGGAAACGATCCGGGGCGATTGCGCTGGTTGGTCCGCGATTTGCCCGAGGGTTGGAGGGCGGTCGAGGCGGCCGACTCGCGCCCTCTGCCAGGCTCGATGCCACTGAGCATGACCAACCTCTACGCGGACGCGACTTCGTCGGGCCCGGTGATCGCGGTGATCGGTGCAGACGTCAACGCGCCGTCGACCGGTCCGTCCGCGGTCCAGGGCCTGCACAACTACGAAGAGCTGACGATCGAAGGTCGGCGCACCGTCCTCGCTGACACCGACACGGGCAAGGAGATGTTCGTCGAGGTCGACGATCGATGGATCTCCCTTCGAACCCGAGGACTCGGCAACGACGAGGTCCGCCGGCTCGCGGGTGGCATCGTGGTCCACGCCGACGGCACCGCAGCCGTGACTGACGATCGTCTTCCTGCGGACATGACACTCGTCGCTCGCGCCGGCGAGCCGCTTGGTTCTGAGCTCTCCGTGGGATTCGGGTTCCGCGGCGCGTACTCGGTCTACCGCGCAGCGGATCCGTCGATGCAGCTGATCCTCATCGTTGATCGAGTGCATCCTGCCGACTTCGCCTGGCTTCGACTCAGCATGCCGCTGACCAGTGTCGACGTGGACGGCTCTCCGGGTTGGATTGCGACGCGCGACGCTGGACTCTCCACAACCGCCGTCGAGAGCCGCACGATCTACTGGGAGCGCGACGGCCTGGCGTTCACGCTCAATGTCATCGGCGTGGACGAAGCCGGTGCGCTGACCGCGGCACGATCGGTCACACCTGCATCAGAAGCGGAGTGGTCGTCGCTGGGAGGCGGTTCAGAAGCGAACCCCGCCACCTCGGGTACCGAAGCTCCAGCCGGCACGGTTCCCGCCGAACCTGGCGTCGGCCTGGACACGATTCCGCCGTTCACTGGCGAGCCGCATGACGCCGAGACCGACGTCTCGGTGACGACGCCCTCAGCGAACGAGCAGATCTGGTCGGGTCACCTCCCGAGCGGCGACTGGTCGGTGCGCGTCGTCAGGGTCTTCGACGACCTGAGTCTTTGGGTCACCGTCGGCGGCCAGCCGCGCGGGATGATCACCGGGCCCTTGGCTCGTGCCGCCGGCCAAGAGATCCACTGCTGCCCGATCAACGTCGTCACCGCCAACACCGACGCGGTTGCGCTGCGTGTGGTCGCCAACGACGGCGCGCGCTACATCATCCCCCTGCACGACCTGCCCGGCGCAACCGATCTGCGCATCGCCGTGCTTGGCCTTGCCGATGGCGTCTCGAGTGCTGAGCTGATCGACGCCGACGGCAACGTGCTGGAGTCGATGCCCTGATCACACTGCACCGAGTGTTTGGAGGTGGACAGGGTGCCTCTAAACACTCGAAGCGATGGTTTTGGCCCAGCGGTAGTCGGCCTTGCCGCTGGGGGAGCGAACGACTTCGTCGACGAAGACGAACGCCTTCGGCAGCTTGTAGCGGGCGATGTGGCGTTCGGCCTCGGCGATCAGTGCAGCCTCGTCGGCGACCCGGCCGTGCCGCATCCGCACGATGGCGACGACCTCGGCACCCCAACGCTCGCTCGGCCGGCCGGCGACCACGCAGTCGTACACGTCGGGATGGGCTTTCAGCGCCGACTCCACTTCCTCGGCGAAGATCTTCTCGCCCCCCGAGTTGATCGTGACGGAGTCGCGGCCGAACAGTTCGACGACTCCATCGGCGCGGAGGCGCGCCCGATCTCCCGGCACGGCGTAGCGCACGCCGTCGATGACGGGATAGGACCTGGCGGTCTTGGCCGGGTCGCCGAGGTAGCCGAGTGCCAGCCTCCCACTCTTGGCCAGCCAGCCCAGCTCGTCCTCACCTGGTTGCAGTTCTCGATCGAGCAGCGGTGCCAACACGTGGTTGCCGGGGCTGATCGCGAACGTGCCCGTCGTGGCGCCGCCGCCGACCGAGACGTGAGCCAGCTGGCCGCCGGCCTCCGACGATCCCAGGCCGTCGACGATCATCAGCGACGGCAGGTAGCGCAGGAACTCGTCCTTCAATCCGGCGCTGAGTGGGGCGCCTCCGGACAGCAGCACCGTCAGGCACTGCACGTCGTACGGCTGCGCCGCCAACTCGTCGAGCAGTGGCCGCGCGAACGCGTCACCGACGATCAACAGGAAGTTGAGCTGCTCGCGCTCGATCAGGCTCCAGATGTCGCCAGGGTCGAGCCGCTCGGGGTGCGACTGGATGAAGACGGTGCCGCCGAGGTTCCAGGTGCGAAAGCTCATCCAATGGCCGGCGCCGTGCATGAACGGTGCCGCTAGCAAGGCCTTGAGCTTTCCGTCGGCTGCAGCGACCACCTCCTCCATCGACGCCGCAGCGGAACCGCCGAAGCACTCGACGTTGGCGTCACCGTTGCGCCACATCACCCCCTTGGGCATGCCCGTTGTGCCACCGGTGTAGAGGATGTAGAGGTCGTCGGCGCTCCACTCGACGGCGGGCTTCGTCGGCGCGGCACTCGCCAATGCGTCTTCGTACCAGACGGCGCCCGGCAGCAGCTCGTTGCCCGAGTCGTCGGGCACCTGCACGATCAGCTTCAGCTGCGCAAGGGCAGGAAGCACCTCGGCCAGCGTCGGCGCGAACTGGCTGTGGACAACGATCGCCGCAGCCTCCGAATCGGCGAGCAAGTAGCGCAGCTCCTCGGCGACGTAGCGGTAGTTGACGTTGAACGGCGCGACTCTGGCCTTGAACGCTCCGAGCATCGACTCGAGGTACTCGTTGCCGTTGTGCAGGTAGATGGCGAGGTGGTCCTGCCCACTCTCGTGACCGGCGAGTCGGCTCCGTTCGGCGTGCACGCCGAGACCCGACGCGAGCAGGAAGTTGGCCAGCCGCCGGGTGCGGTCGGTGACGTCGGCCCAGGTGAACCGGCGATTCCGGAACACCAGGCACTCCTCGTCGGGACGGCTGGCGGCGATGGCCTCGTGGACTTCGGCCACCGAGAACTCCATCCCCGCACCCTAGAGATGCTGTGACGTCCGTCACGCATCGAACAACATCAGTCGAACTGTGCCCGCAGGCAGCACCGACGGGCTACTCGTAGCTGCGGTAGATCACCTCGGCGACGCAACTCGGCTTGGCCGCCCCCTCGCATTCGAACGTCAGCTCGTAGGTCGACTGCACGCCGCCGGCGATGTCGTCGACGGTCAGCAGCTTGGCGCCGAGCCGCAGGTTGGCGCCGACCGGCACGGGCGACATGAAGCGGACCTTGTTGCAGCCGTAGTTGACGCCCATCTTGAAGCCCGTCGTTTGCACGACCATCGGCAGGAGGACGGGCGCCAGCGACAGGGTGAGGTACCCGTGGGCGATCGGGCCGCCGAACGGGCTGTCCTTCTTGGCCCGATCCGGATCGACATGGATCCATTGGAAGTCGCCGGTCGCCTCGGCGAACTGGTTGACCCGCTCCTGGGTGATGCGCATCCAGTCGCTGTAGCCGAGGTGCTCGCCGATCAACTCTTTGAGTCCGGCTGCGCCGGCGATGATTCGTGCTGGCATGGCGCGAGCATTGCATCCCGGCCGCATCAGCACGAAGCCCTCGCTGCAAAAACCGATCGACGGGCCTGCTACGAAAGGTGCCGATGACCGACTTCTTGACGATGTACGCAGTCGCCCAGCCCGAGAAGCCGGCGGTGATCGACGATCACCCGGATGGCAGGGTGACGACGATGAGCTTCTCCGAGCTCAACGATCAGGCCAACCGGCTGGCCAACGTGCTCACCATGCTCGGCGGGCGAGCAGGCGAGACGAAGGTCGTCTGGTGTGGGCAGAACTCGCCGGGTGTGGTCACGTTGATCAACGCGGCGCGCAAGCTCGGCATCACGGCCGTACCGCTCAACTACCGGCTCAGCGACGAAGAAGCTGCCTACGTCGCCGACCATTGCGACGCCTCGATCGCCTACATCGATGCGGAGATGGGCCCGATGTTCGCCAGGATCCGCGAGCAACTGCCGAAGATCGAGCACATCCTCGTCTACGGCGGATCGGTGCCGCCGGGAATGATCGACGCCGACGAGGCCATCGCCCAGGCGTCTGCCGACGAGCCGGACGTGCCGGAGACGATCGAAGCCGGCGCGACGATGATCTACACCAGCGGCACGACCGGCAAGCCGAAGGGCGCCTTCCGCCGTGGCGGCGGCGATCTCTCCGCCGCAATCGCCCTCATCGGGCTGATCGGCTATACACCCGACGACGTGTACATCTCCACCGGGCCGCTCTACCACAGCGGGCCGGGAGGCTTCATGGGCATCGCCCAGACGCTCGGCCAGACGGTGGTGCTGCAGCGCAAGTTCGATCCGGAGGACTGGCTGCGGCTCGTCGACAAGTACAAGGTCACGTCGACGTTCAGCGCCCCGACGCCGATCCGCATGGTCTGCAACCTTCCGGCAGAGGTGAAGGCGAAGTACGACGTGTCGTCGATGAAGCGGATGATCGCCAACGCCGCGCCCTGGAGCTTCACGCTGAAGCAGATGTACCTCGCCGACTTTCCCGCCGACTCGCTGTTCGAGGTCTATGGATCGACCGAGCTCAGCGTGAACTGCGTCCTGCTGCCGCAAGACCAACTGCGCAAGCCTGGCTCGTGCGGCCAGGCCGCACCGCTGGTCGAGATCAAGCTGTTCGACGACAACGGCGACGAGGTCACGGGCACGGGCCCGGAGCACACCGGCGAGCTGTTCGTGCGCAGCGCCAGTGTGTTCGCCGACTACTACAAGCAGCACCAGCAGTTCCTCAACGACCAGCGCAACGGCTTCCAGACCGTCGGCGACATCGCCTACCGCGACGACGAGGGCTACTACTACATCTGCGATCGCAAGAAGGACATGATCATCAGCGGCGGCATGAACATCTACCCGGCGGAGATCGAGTCAGCAATCGAGGCGCATCCTGACGTGCTCGAGGTCGCCGTGTTCGGCGTTCCGAGCGAGGAGTGGGGGGAGTCGGTGCACGCCGTGGTCGTCGTGCGCGAGGGTGCTGCGCTGACCGAGGATCAAGTGATCGCCCACGCCCGGCAGCACCTCGCCGGTTACAAGATCCCCCGCTCGGTCACCTGGAGCCCCGAGTTGCCCAAGACCGGCAGCGGCAAGATCTTGAAGCGCGACCTGCGCGCTCCGGTCTGGGCGGGCCGCGCCAGTCGCGTCTGAACCGGCGACATCAGCCGAACTCGGCCAGCAGAGCAGCCAGCGTCGCCCGCCCGATCGCTGGCATCGAGGTCGTGTCGTCGCCGGTGAGGTAGGCAAGGGAGAGGTTCAGTGCCCAGCCGGCTGCCCTCCGCCATGTGTCGTCATCGATCCCCGCCGCGTCGCGAAAGGTGGCCCGTTCCTGCTCGTCGAACAGCATCCAGGCGACGGCAAGGTCGGTGGCCGGGTCTCCGCCGGTGATGTCGCCGAAGTCGACGACCGCAGCCAGCCGGCCCTTGTTGGTCAGCATGTTCGACGGGTGCAGATCGCCGTGGAGCCACAGCGCCGGACCCAACCATGGTGGGGTGGCGTGCAGGTCTTCCCACGTCGTGATGACATCGTTCGCTTCGATGACATCTGCCAAGGCATGAGCGCGTCGATGGACCGCGTCGGCGCGCTCGCGAAGCTGCACGCCGCGGAACGGGTTGAGCGGGACGTCGGCTGGAGCGGGTTGGTGCAGGGCCTTGACGAACGCGGCGAGCGTCCGCGCCGCTTCGTGCAGATCATCCGGCGCCACCAACGAGGTCGGCGCGCCGGGCAGCCACGGGCAGATGCTCCACGCCCACGGATAGATCGACTCGGGATGCCCGGCGAACAATGGGATCGGCGTGGGTAGCGGCAACCGCGGCCCGATCACCGGTAGCCACCGTTGCTCGTGCTCGACCAACTCTGCCGAAGCCTGCCGGCGCGGCAGACGCACCACGAAGTCGTCGCCGAGTCGAGCGATGACGTTGTCCCACCCGTTGCCGACGATCTCGATCGGCAAGCTGGCCAATGCGGGTCTTTGCGCGCCGAGCAGCCTGCGGATCAGATCTTCGTCGACGTCGATCTCGGCGGCTGGTTCCGGCATCAGTAGCCGAGCCGTTCGACGCGATCCGGACGGCGTTGCCAGTCCTTGTCCACACGCACGAACAGCTCGAGATAGGCACCCTCGGGAAGCTGGGCCCGGGCGCGCTTGCCGACCTCTTTCAACACTGCGCCGTGCTTGCCGATGACCATCCCTTTCTGGCTCTCCCGCTCGACGATGATCTCGCAGCGGATGCGCGGCCACTCCCATTCGGTGACGCGTGTGGCGATGCTGTACGGCAGCTCGTCGCGGGTCACGGCCAGCAGTTGCTCGCGAACGAGTTCGGCGACCCATTGCTCGTTGGGTTGGTCGCGAACGGTGTCGTCCGGGAAGTACATCGGCCCTTCAGGCATCAACGCAGTGAGGTGAGCGATGAGCTCCGGGATGCCTTGGCCCGTCTTCGCCGAGACCGGGAAGTACTCGGCTGCGTCGAGCGACGATGCCGCGGCGAGTTGAGCGAGCACGGTGTCCCGGTTGACCGCGTCGACCTTGTTGATCACGACGATCGACGCTGGCAGATCGACGTGCCCGGCCACCCACTGATCGCCGGTCCCGAACGGTTGCGTGGCGTCGATCACCAGGCAGACCACGTCGACATCGGTGAGGCTGTTCAGCGCCGTTGCGTTGACCCGCTGACCCAGGGCCGTGACCGGCTTGTGCAACCCGGGAGTGTCGACGAAGACGAGCTGGGCCTCGGCCGTGGTCAGGATGCCGCGCACACGGGTGCGTGTCGTCTGCGGCTTGTCGCTGACGATCGACACCTTGGTGCCGCACATCGCGTTGACCAACGTCGACTTGCCGACGTTGGGTCGTCCGATCAGCGTGACGAAACCGCTGCGCACGCTCACACGCCCGTGACCGGGGGAGGGGCGCTGGTCGTGGTGGTCGTCGGGATGGGAGCCTCCAACAGCTCCAGATAGTCCTTGCGCGGCACCGCCTGCTCGGGCGCGGTGAAGTCTCCGGCGCCGCGGGGCACGCCAACCGGGGCTCCCACTTGGGTGAACAGCACTTGACCGATCCCGCCGATGTCGGTGAGGGTCAGGACGATCTGCCCGATCGCCCAACGTTGATCCTCTTGCTTGACGACGCTGAAGAAGTTGGCGGGGAGGTCCACTCTCGCCACGCCTGATCCATCGTTGGGTGCGATCTTCAGACTGGCCTGCCCTGCCTTGGGAACCGCGGTGCGCAGGCCGCCACCGATGTCGCCACTCGGTGGACCGCCTTGCAGCGCGTTGAGAACCTCGGCCGGTGCGGCACCTTTGGTCAAGGGCGTGGGCACGGCGCGCAGGATGCCACCGCTGATGAAGTACAGGTTGACCTCCTGGGTGGCGATCGTCGTGGACGTCACCTCGGCGATCGTGGTGGTCGTCGGCTCGATCGTCGTGGCGGGTGTCGTCGTGGTCGTCGTCGACGTGGTCGGCACGGTGTCGTCGAGCACTCCGACCTGGTTGTCGGGGATCCTGGCCACCTCGCCATGGTTGGGGATTCCACACGCCACCACGAGCACGACGAGCACGGCAATGATCAGTCCCAAGCGTCGCGTCATCAGCGGACTTCCGCGAAGCTGACCTTGAAGCGGGCGCCACCGCCGGGACGATCTTCGACCCAGGCCTCGCCGCCGTGAGCGTGAGCATGCTCGGCGACGAGTGCCAAGCCGAGGCCGGTGCCGACGCGGTGGCGTGCCGCACTGCCACGAGCGAACCGCTCGAAGATGCGCACCCGCTCACCTCGTGCCACTCCCGGGCCGGCATCGTCGACCGCCAAGGCGATCCCGTGGCGGCCGTGAGGCTCGACCTTGATCCGCGTCGCCCCGCCGCCGTGTTCGCGGGCGTTCTCGAGCAGGTTGGCGAGAATCCTTTCGAAGCGGAGCTTGTCGATGTGCACCGTCTTCGTCACGTTCTGATCGATCTCGATCGGCGTGTCGCCGAAGCCGTAGCGGTGCGTGATCCGGGTGACGAGATCTTCGATGTCGACCTCCTCGCGCAACATCTCCGTCGACCCGGCGTCGATGCGCGACAACTCGAGCAGGTCCATCACCATCTGGTCGAAGCGTCTCACCTGGGTGACGACGACGTCGAGGGCTTGCTGGCTCCGCTCCGGCAGGTCAGTGCGCTTGGCGTCGAGCACCTCGACCGCCGCGGTCAAGGCCGTGATTGGTGATCGCAGCTCATGACTGACATCGGAGGCGAAGCGAGCCTCGCGCTCGAACCGGGTCTGCACGGCGTCGGCCATGTCGTTGAACGACTTGACCAACAGCCCGAGATCGGGGTCGCCTTCCGGGGCCATGCGCGTGTCGAGGCCGCCCGATGCGATCTCGCCGGCCGCCGCCGACACCCTGGCGATCGGCCGCATCAGCCGGCGACTGGTCGACCAACCCAACGCTCCAGCGAACAACGTCGTGACCACGGCTCCGACGCCCAGGGCGGTGCTGATCTTGCGCAGCGCGTCGTCGGTGTCGCCCATCGGCACCGCCTCGAAGTACTGAGCCTTGGCCGAGGGGATGTTGATCCCGACCGCCATGAACGGTTCGCCTTTGACGCCGAACCGTTGCGTCGCCGAACCGCCCTGTGGACCTGAGACGAGGGCCATCAATGCTGGGGGATACGACGATGCTTGGAAGCTGGCGTCGGAGAACCAGGTGTTCTTGCCGTCCACGCTGAGGAAGGCGAAGCCCTCGCCGCTGCGTTTCAGGCTCTGCACCAGTTCGGACACCGTCGTGCGACTCGGTGGGGGCGAGGCCAGGAGGGTCAGTCGAACTCGCGTGGCATCGGAGATCGCCTGGCTGACGATCGTCTGCGAACGCTGGTCGACGAGGAAGTTGCGGGCGACGAAGTAGGTGACCACGGCCAGCGCCAGGCTGGCGGCGAGCGCCGTCAAGCTGAAGAACAGCGTGACGCGGGTGCGCAGTCGCAATGAGCGCTGCTGACCACGTCGTACCACGGGCACAGTGTGCCCGATCAGCGGCTCCCGCGTGGGACCGCGGCTTCAGGCGGCAGCGGCGCCAATCAGCGGGACGGCCTGCTCCTCGCTCTGCAGCACGGGAGCAAGCGTGTCGAGATCGGCCAGCAGCAGCTCGCTGCGCAGCATCAACTCGCTGCACACGAACACCAGTTGCTGGCCGCGGGCTGCACACACGGTGGCGACTTCGCGCAATGCTTCCAGGCCGACTTCGGCGAGCAACGACACGCCGGTGAGGTTGACGATCAGGCCGTGCGACTCGGGGCCGATCAGGCAGGTGCTGCGGATCGTGGCCGCCTGCTCGCGGTTGATGATCGGGCCGGCGATGGCGATGATCGTCACCTGACGGGAAGCGTCGGTATGAGCGGTGAGGATCGGGGTCAACATCTTCACCCTCCTGCTCTGACGGACTCACCCGTGATCCGGTGAGGTTGCTGGAAAAGACGTGTTGCCCGCAACTTTTCGCGCTGCCGGTGAGGTACCAGGGGGAGGTAGGTACCTCACCGGGGCAGCGTGAACAGTCGCTATGTTTGCGTATCAATGTGACGGGACAACGCTCCCCGTGTGCGTTTTCTGTAACAGATTGACCACCGGGAGTAGGTTCGATCAGTGCATTCGCTGCTATTCATCGAGGATGACGATGCCATTCGCCTCGCCTTGAGCCTGGCCCTCGAGGACGAGGGCTACGAGGTGCGCGAAGCCGAAGATGGTCGCTCGGGGCTCGTCGCCTTCGCCGAAAGGGAGCCTGACCTGGTGCTTCTCGATTTACGGCTGCCCGACATGAGTGGCTTCGAAGTGTGTCGCAACCTGCGCGCCACGAGCATCGTCCCGATCATCATCGTCACCGCCCAGACCGACACGTATGACCTGGTCGCCGGGCTGGAAGCGGGCGCCGACGACTACGTCACCAAGCCGGTCGTGCCCAAGGAGCTGGCAGCACGGATCCGCGCCGCGTTGCGCCGGGTCCATTTCCACGATCTGCCCTCGCTGGCGCCGGCGAGCCGTTTCGGCGATGTCGAACTGCGCCGTGAGCAGGGAATCGCCCTCAAGGGCGGCCGCGAGTTGAACCTCACCAAGACCGAGTTCCGCCTACTGTGCGAGTTCGCCGACCACGTCGGCATGGTCCTGTCCCGCGACCAGCTGCTGGAGCGAGTGTGGGGGTACGAGTACCTCGGCGACAGCCGGCTGGTCGACGCCCACGTGCGCCGCTTGCGCGTCAAGATCGAGGATCAGCCCGACGAACCGAAGCTGATCGTCACCGCCCGTGGCATCGGTTACCGCTTGGTCGCTTGAATCCCCGCCGCTGGCCAGGGGCGGGAGCGGAGGTACTCGCCAAGCCCTTTGGCCTGCGGGTCGAAGGCCGAGTTGGAGGCCACGCCGCGGCCGAGGTAGCCGACGATCACGAAGTTCACCGCCAGCAGGTTGGGCAGCTCGTACCGGTGCACCGTCATCGTGGCTGCCTCCGGGATCAACTCGCCCACCGCTTCGGCGGTGAGGTTCTGGGCGAGCCAGGCGTACCCGGCCGCGTCTCGGGCCCAGACACCGACGTTGGCGTTTCCGCCCTTGTCGCCCGAGCGGGCGCCGAAGTGGTCACCGAGCGGTTCGCCGGGCTGCGGCCCGACGGGCTCGACACCGACCCCCGCGCCCACCCCCGCGCCGTTTGGTGACTCATGCACCGATACGGTGCGCGAGTCATCAAACGGTGGGATGGGGAGGCGACGGCCGGCGTCAAAGACGACCTCGTGGCGGATCTCCGCGTTGGCGACGAGCGCCGGCCA
>DATBKA010000638.1:0-2639 GCA_036556105.1 Ilumatobacteraceae bacterium
GACCGCACGCGCCGCGAGCGCCACTCGCGGCCGGCCGCGACCGGGACGGCTGACGCGCATCGGCCCGCCAGCCGGCGCCGGTCGCTGGTCACTCGTCGCCCCCCAACGCGAACCGGCACCGACACCCACGCAAGCCGCACATGCGACGGCGCTGCAGCTGCTCGAACGGTACGGGGTCGTCACTCGCGAAGCCGTGCTCGCCGAGGGTGTCAAGGGCGGGTTCTCGGCGACGTACGGGGTGCTCAAGGTGCTGGAGGAGCGCGGGCAAGTCCGTCGTGGCTACTTCGTGGCCGGACTCGGCGCTGCCCAGTTCGCACTGCCGGGCGCTGTCGACCGGTTGCGTTCGGCCCGCGGCGTACCCGACCCGAGCTTGCATCCGGAGCTCGTGCCCGCGCCGGTGGTGTTGGCCGCGACCGATCCGGCTCAGCCGTACGGTGCCGCGCTCGACTGGCCCGACTCGCCGGGCCGGCCGAGCAGAACCGCGGGCGCGATCGTCGTACTGCGCAACGGTGTGCCACTGGTGTGGTTCGATCGGCGTTCGTCGCACCTCGTCACGTTCCCGGCGTCCGACGATCCCAGCTGGGCGGAGGCGCTGGCGACGCTCGTCAAGGACGGCCGTCAGCGCTCGGTCGAGGTGCGCAAGGTCAACGGCGAGGCCATCGACCGCAAGGGCGACATCGCAATGGCGTTGCTCGCCGCCGGCTTCGTCGACGGGTACCGCGGACTCGTCGCGCGCGGCATCTGAGGCCACGGGAGGTTCGGCCCTTTCGGTTGGCCGGGTGGTGTGCGTTCAATGGTCGGGTGAGGTTCGCCAAGCGGGTGCGCTTGACCGCGATCGCGCTGCTGGTCGCCACTGCGTCCTGCACGGGGGACGGCTCGTCGGTGTCGAGCACTGCCGAGCCGACGACGTCGGTCGCGTCGACCACGACCACCGCGGTGCCGGACACCACCACGCCGGCACCGACGACCGAAGCGCCGACCACGACATCTGTGGCCGAGGCGGCGACGATCACTCGGCCAGTTGTCGACCCGAGCATCTGCGCACCGGTGTCGGCACGTGCCAGCAACTTCGCGGGCCACACGCTGAACCTGTTCGCGATCTCGAGAGAGGCGCCGATTCCGATCCAGATCATCGGCAACCCAGCTGGCGATTCGTACGGCGCGTTCGCGCTCGTCGAACGGTTCTTCGCCTCGGACTTCATCAGCGGCGGCGGCGACACGATCGAGATCAACGGCAACCAGGTGCGAATCGGCGTCTATGGTAACGGCAACGGCAACGCACGCTGGATGTTGCCGGACGGCAGCATCGCCTATGTTCGATCGCGCGGCCTCGATCGGGCAGCGCTCGAAGCGATCGTCGAGCGGCTGTCGCCGCGCGACAAGTCCGCGGCGATCCCGGGATTCGACTTCGACGACTCGTCCGCAACACCTGAGCTGGCGCTGCTGCACGAGCACCTCAACACCGGGCTGAGCGGACGTATCAGTTCCGTCGAATGCGTCAACCCCGTCACCGGGTTCGGTTATCAGATCAGCGCCCTCGACGCCGATCCCATCGTCGAATACGGCTCGGTCATCGACCGGCCGGTGCCTCTGGAAGTCGGTGTGCGCGATGGAACGCTGATCGTGATCAGTGGTCCGGCTGACCCGACCGCGCCGACCATCGCCGACGTGGTCAACACCGACGTGGACACGTGGGCCACGCTGCTCGCCGCCACTCCGGTGCCTGCCGATCTGCTCGCCGGTTGGCCACCGTCCCCGGCGACCGTTCCCGACGTCGCCGACGTGCCATTGCTGTTCCCTTCAGCGATCCCCGCCGAGATGGTCCCGCTGACCCGGGCGGAGGGCGACGACGATCCGACAGACCTTGTCGAGTATTCGCAGTTCTGGTTCGGCAACGGGCCGGATGCCGTCGTACTCAGCATCGACACGTACCTCTGGCAGGCACCCCCGGCAGACGAAGAGGTCATCGACATCGCCGGCTGGGACCGCGCGTCCTTCGTCCCGATGTCGAGCGGGTACACACACCTGTGGTTGGGCTCCCCGTCCGGCTCCGTCAGCCTGTGGGCTCACGGCCTTGGCCGCGACGACGTCGCGATGATCGCTGCATCACTCGGTCGGCGTGGCCCGGGACTCCCCGGGTGGGATGTCGGCAACATGCCGGACCGGCTAACCCTGGTCCATGAAGGCTGGAACCTCGGCGCAGCGTCACGCACGATCCGATCGACCGGCGAGCCGCGCTTCGAGATGTCGATCGTGCACGGGGTGCCGTCGGTGATCACCACTCCCTTCGGCTTTGCTACGACCATCGACCTGCTCGACATCAACGGCGCTACCGGGGTCGCGTGGGCAATCGAGGGAAGGGCTGCGGTGACGTGGTCGGTCGGGCCGGATCTGACCGTGGTCCTCGGCTATGGCGGCCCGCTCGAGACGGCGATCGAGCTGGCCCGCAGCGTGGAGCCGGTCGACAAGGCGACGTGGAACGCCACCACGACGCCGGACCCGTCGACTGACGACGGGTGCAACAGCATGTTCTGCTGAAGCGCGATCACGGGTGGACGGCGCGCAGCCCTGCCCAGGCGAGGTCGGCCACCTGCTGACCGAGCACCAGCGGGTCGAACGTCTGGCCCTGTTCGACGAGG
>DATBKA010000639.1:0-3217 GCA_036556105.1 Ilumatobacteraceae bacterium
ACGGAGACGGCGAACGCGCTCCCAGGAGGTACATGTCTGATCCCGAACAGCAACACGTGAACCTCGTCCGGTCGCTCGAGGAGCTCGCTGCGGCAATGGGCACCGTCATCGAGACCTTGGCCAAAGGTCGTGAACTCACCCTCGAGACGATCGAGGATCTGCGCGCCGAGCCGAGACTCGTCGACCTGACGCTGGCGCGGAACGTCGCTGTGCTCAGACAGCGACTCACCGCCTCCCTGAACGACCTGGAAGCGGCGCGTGGCCGGGCGCGGATGGAGGCGTTCCGTGCTCTCCAGCGTGAGGGACACAGCATCGGTGAGATCGCCCGCATGTGGGGAATCTCCCGTCAGCTCGCCTCACGGCTGATGCGCGACCGTCGTGATGACGCCTCTGACGAGGACTCCCATCGGGGTCGCGCCGCCTCCGGGTGACATCTCAACCGACCAAGTGTTCTGTGCAGTCTAATCGGGAGATGTGTCGGCCATCGCCGTGCTCGCGGCGCGCCGTTCTCCACACGTCCAGCAGTCGTGTCGAGGTCGACGACGAGTCAGGTCCGCCGGTCTGGCATCGTTGAGTCGCACCTACCAAGGGGGAGTGATGACGCTCAGCTATGCCTCGGGCCCATCTGCGGAGCCGCTGCTCGGCGAGACGATCGGCGACAACTTCGATCGACTTGCAGCCGAGCACGCCGATCGTGACTGCCTGATCTCGCGTCACGAGGACCTGCGCCTCACCTATCGGGAGATGGCGGTGGCGGTGGATCGTTGCGCACGCGGCCTGTTGGCCCGTGGCATCGAGACCGGCGACCGCGTCGGGATCTGGGCCCCGAACCGCTCGGAATGGGCGATGCTCCAGTACGCGGCGGCGAAGGTCGGGGCGATCCTCGTCAACATCAACCCCGCCTACCGCACGCACGAGGTCGCCTATGTGCTCGAGCAATCCGGTTGCCGGCTGCTGGTGGCGACGGCCGAGTTCAAATCGTCGAGCTACGTATCGATGATCGCCGAGGTACGGACGAGCCTGCCGGCATTGGAGACCACGGTCTTCCTCGACTCCGATGCCGGAGACACGAGTTGGGCCGCGCTGCTGGCCGGCGCCGACGCGGTCAGCCCGGAGCAGCTTGCCGCGCGGCAGTCATCGTTGCAGTTCGACGACCCGATCAACATCCAATACACGTCGGGCACCACCGGCTTCCCGAAAGGGGCCACGCTCTCACACCACAACATCCTCAACAACGCCTACAACGTGACCGGTCTGCAACGCCTCGAACCCGGCGACGCGCTGTGCATCCCGGTTCCGCTGTACCACTGCTTCGGAATGGTGATGGGCAATCTCGGCTGCACGACCCGCGGCGCGACGATCGTGTACCCCGCGCCTGCGTTCGATCCCGACGCCACGCTCGCCGCGGTGGAAGCGGAGCGATGCGTGTCGTTGTACGGGGTTCCGACGATGTTCATCGCCATGCTCGACAGCCCGCGCTTCGCTGAGTTCGACTTGTCGAGCCTGCGCACCGGCGTGATGGCGGGGTCGCCGTGCCCCGTCGAGGTGATGAAGCGGTGCGTCAACGACATGCACATGAGCGAGGTCACGATCTGCTACGGCATGACGGAGACATCGCCGGTCTCGTTCCAGTCACGCACTGACGACTCCGTCGAGCGGCGCGTGTCGACCGTCGGGCGGGTCCATCCATGGGTCGAGTGCAAGATCGTCGAAGCCAACACCGGGGCGGTCGTACAGGTCGGGGAGACAGGGGAGTTGTGCACGCGTGGCTACAGCGTGATGCTCGGCTACTGGCACAACCCCGAGGCGACAGCGACGGCCATCGACGCAGCGGGATGGATGCACACCGGCGATCTCGCCGTCATGGACGAAGACGGCTTCGTCAACATCGTCGGACGGAGCAAGGACATGATCATCCGCGGCGGCGAGAACGTGTACCCGAGGGAGATCGAGGAGTTCTTGTACTCACATCCGGCGATCGTCGATGTGCAGGTGATCGGCGTGCCAGACCCTCGGTACGGCGAGGAGATCTGCGCGTGGGTGCGCCTTCGCGACGGAGCGTCGTTGACGATCGACGAGCTGCGCGCTTTCTGCGCGGGTCGGATCGCTCACTACAAGGTGCCCCGCTACCTGCGCGTCAGCGATCAGTTCCCGATGACGGTCACCGGCAAGGTTCGCAAGGTCGAGATGCGCGAGGTCAGCGCCGCCGAGCTCGGGTTGGTCGCCGACGTCACGGCGTGACGATCATGGCGCGATCGGCCGACGTCACATGACGACTTGGGCGCGCCAACCACCCATCGGTGGCATGTGTCGCGCCCATGCACGCTGCTTGGGCGCGGTACTACCCCACCGGTGGCACAGATCGCGCCCAAGGAAGTTGATGGCGGGCTCAGCGAGCGATGACCATCGCTGTGTCGACGCTCAACAGCAGCGGCGGCAGGTGGGCAGCGAGGTTCGAGAACGGGAGCACGTCGGGGTGGAGGTCGAAGCCGAGCGTGTCGATCATGAACCGGCGCCGCGCCTGCACGCGCGCCCAGGCCTCCGGATACCCGGCGGCGAACGCCGTTCGCAACGACTCGTCGGCGAGGGCAACACCATCTTCGATGTTCGTCGTGAAGTACGGCGTGCCCGTCGCCGGGATGATGTCGCATTGCAAGGTCATCCCCGATCGGAGCTCGATCTTCGAGCCCGGAAACACGGGTGAGTTGACCCACTCGTCGAGGTGGAGTTGGTGCCCCGGGTTCAACGACACTCCGAAGAACGAGTCGCCGAGATGGCGATCGACGATCGCTTGCAGGGTGCCGCCGACCTGGCCGACGTGGAGCGCTCCGTACCACTCCGCCACGGCGGCGAAGTACGGGGCGACGAGACGATCGACGTAATCCCGCGCGTCCAGCGGCAACTCCGACTCATCCTCGACGACGAACCCGGCGCGACAGTTCAGCGCGCCCCAGATCCCAAAGGCGATCGTGAACGGGTCGCCGCGCTGCAGCGGACGGTCACCGGGGCTGAGCAGTCCGTAGCGTGCCCGAGGCCCGGCGGTGAGCATGAGATGGCAGGACAGCGGTGACCCGCTCCAGCGCAGCAGCTGTGCGCACTCGCGCTCCGTCATCCCCGGCGCCATACCGGACAGCACCCGTCGTACGCCGGCTGACGTCTGGCACGCTGCCCACTCGAACGCGGCGAGCTGCTCGACTTCGTTGATCACTCGCAGGCC
>DATBKA010000640.1:0-3180 GCA_036556105.1 Ilumatobacteraceae bacterium
GCCCCCAGCTCCGAGTTGTTCGTGCCGATGGCGCACGTTCCGGAGCACACTCGACTGGGATTCATCGAGGCGGGACGCCAACGCGTCCTCGACCGCTTCGCCGCCGGGATGGATGAAGAGCTGCGCAAGGATCCGGCGCGCGGGATCAGCTTCAAGTCGTCCGGACCGAGGTCGGTCGATGTCAACTTCGAGCCGCCCTCGTCCGAACGCCGCGAGCCGTGGACGGCGTTCTATGGAACGATCAACCTCACTCGCGACGAGGCCCACGCGCTTGCCGAGGATCTCGACGAGTTGGTCGAGCGATATCGCGCCCTCGACGGCGGGCCCCTCGAAGTCGTGGTCCACGCCGGCGCCGTGCGCGCTGCCAGCCGACGACGCACACGACGCACGTCACCGGGTTGACTGGGCGCAGCCCGTGAGGGCCCTTCGCTGGCGACTTTCGGCCCTGGTGAGACACCCTGGACACCCGTCATCCTGGAGACGTGAAGCGGTCACTCGGACTGCCGGCGGTGTTCGTCGTCTCGGTTGCGGTGGCATGCGGAGGTTCGAGCGAGTCCCGGGACAGCGCCGCGGTCACCGTCACCAGCGCCTCGCCGGAATCGACGGCGCCGGCAACCACGCGTACCACGCAGCCGATCGTGGTCGACCGGGTCGCACTCGTCGAGGACGCTCGCAATCGCTATGGCTCGCTCGGTGCCATCGCAACGGTCCGCGATGCCGGTGGGGAATGGTTCACCGCGTCGGGCTCGGCGGACATGGCCGGCACCCCTATCGATCAGAGCACCCGGTTCCGCATCGCCAGCATCACCAAGCCGGTCACTGCCACGCTGGTGCTCGACGCCGTCAACCGCGGCGAACTGTCGTTGGACGACATCGTCAGCGATCTCGCTCCCGGTGCACTCAAGCCTGAGCCACCGACAACGGTGCGCATGTTGCTCGATCACACCAGCGGGCTGTTCAACGTCGGCGACGAGGGTGACGTCGTCGCCGACATCGCCAACCTGACAGACCCGGCGATGCGCGCCGAGGCCGAAGATCTGGCGGCGAGATACTTGGCGGGCGAACGGGTGACGATCCCTGCGCCGATGTTCGTCGCCCTTGCGGACACGCATGACCGCTACTTCGAGCCGGGCACCGGCTACCACTACAGCAACGCCAACTACATGGCGGCGGCGATGGTGTTGGAAGAGGCGACGGGCACATCGCTCGCCGATCTCGTCTCGGCACGCCTCGTCGCGCCGCTCGGCCTCGAACACACGTCGATCGCCCCGGCTGACGCCTCGACCCCGGAGCTGCACGGGTACCGCGCCAACGCCGACGACGGGTTGCTCGTCGATCTCACCGACGATCTGCTCGCCGTCGGCAACGGCGGGAGCGGCGGCATCATCTCGACCGCAGGGGAGCTGCTGACGATCATGCAGTCGATCGTCTCCGGCTGGCTTCTGCCTCCGACCCTCGTCGCAGAGATGAAGCAGGCGACGGCGGCGTCGGACAAGTCGTACGGCCTCGGTCTGGCCACCTACTACCTGTCGTGCGGCACGTTCTACGGCCACGGCGGGTCGATCGACGGGACCAACTCGATCGCGATCGTCACTCCGGACGGCGCGCACGGCACGGTGATCGTCTTCAACGTGCAGCGCGAGCCACCGCCGGACCTGCTGCCGCTGGCTGAATCGTTACTCTGCGGCACGGCGTAACGCACAACAGCAGAAAACAAGATCTGTGCGATCCGTCACGGTCCGATCGCGAACCGTTGGTCGTCGCTCGGCGTAGTGGAGGAGTGACGCGCTTCAGCGGAGCACATCCGAACCTCGACGATTCCGGAGGACACCATGAACGACAAGACACCGACACCCAACGCCGAGATCGAACCGGTCGCACCGAGCGAGGGCACCGAAACGAGTCGCCGCTCGATGCTGCGGTCGGTCGCGCTCGGCATTGGCGCAGCCGGCGCGGCGGCCCTTGTCACCAACGGACGCCCCGCCTTCGCCGCCGACAGTGACCCGGTGACGATGGGACAGACCAACGAGTTCACGACACCGACCAACGTCAACTTCAAAGGCGCGACCAGCGCGGCGAGCTTCAACGTTCAGTCCGGCGATGAAACCACTGCCAACAACACGATTCTCAACAACAACTTCAACAGCGTGGGCACCGCACTGTTGGGTGTCGCCAGCGGGAACGGCAACCAGGGCATCGGCATCATCGGCTGGAGCAAGAAGCCGAACGGCACCGGTGTCGTCGGCTTCACCGGAGGCGCGGGCGCCTACGGCGGCGAGTTCTTCGGCGGTCTGGCCGAGGTGCGTCTGCGTCCCGGCGGCGCAGCACCCATCACGCTGACCAACGCCCACCAAGTGGGCGAGCTGTACGAGGACCAGGACGGCACGCTGTGGATCTGCACCGCCGCCGGCTCACCCGGCACGTGGCGCGAGCTCGCCGGGGCCGGCACTGCCGGCGCGTTTCACCCCATCGAGCCGCGGCGCGTCTACGACAGCCGACCGGGCAGCAAGCTGGCTCCCGACACGGACCGCACCATCTCGATTGCGACTGCCACGGACGGAACGGCAGATGTCGTGCCCGCCAAGGCCACGGCGGTGGCGATGACGCTGACGATCACCGAAACCGAGGGCACTGGCGGCTTCGTCGCCGTACGGCCGGCGGTCACCGACTACCACAACACGTCGAGCATCAACTGGTTCGGTCCCGGACAAAGCCTGGCCAACACGGTGATCTCCGGCGTCGATGCCGATCGTCAAGTCACGCTGCGGGCGGGCGCGAACTCGACCCACGTGATCGTCGACATCACCGGCTACTACCGCTGAGATCAGCCGCAGATCAGCGGCGAGTCAGGGTGGAAGCGCAGAGTCAAGCCATCGAAAGCCCGAAGGGAGCACTCCAATGTCGAACACGACCTCAACCAGCACCAATCGTCAGAACTCGAACCCGGTCGCGGAGTGCCGAGCCCGGGCTGAGGCCTACCTGGCCAGGCTCGTCGGCGTCGGCCCGGCGACGTTGACGTGGGATTCGACGCACTGTCTCCAGGGCCATGTTCACGTCGGTCACTCCGAACTCGTGGTCATCGCCTCCCGCGACGCCCGCCATCAGCCGGTCGTGCTCACCGCACCGAACTGGGATGCCGTTCGCCGCTGTGCGAACGACGAGCGTCACGAGCTGATCGAG
>DATBKA010000641.1:0-2151 GCA_036556105.1 Ilumatobacteraceae bacterium
GCCAGACGCTCACCACCCGCAGGATGCTGCTCGGGAAACCGTGTAACACCCCCTTCGTATGGTGCTCGTCATCGCAATCGAGGTCGTGTGACTCGGCCTCCACAGGCATTCACCCAGCATCAGGCAGGAAACGGAGACGACAGTGAGCAACGATCGCGAGAAGGCACTCGATGTGGCGTTGGCAGCCATCGACAAGCAGTTCGGCAAAGGCTCCATCATGCGGATGGGGGAGAAGGGCACGATGGCCATCGAGGCCATCCAGACCGGGGCGTTGTCGCTCGATCTCGCCCTCGGGGTCGGCGGCTTGCCGCGTGGCCGTGTGGTCGAGATCTTCGGGCCCGAGTCGTCGGGCAAGTCCACGCTGGCCATGCACGTCGTGGCCGAGGCGCAGCGCAACGGCGGCATCTGCGCCTACATCGATGCCGAGCACGCCATGGATCCGGTGTACGCCGCAGCCATCGGCGTCGACATCGACCAACTGCTGATCAGCCAACCCGACACGGGCGAGCAGGCGCTCGAGATCGTCGACATGCTGGTGCGGTCGGGTGCGGTCGACGTGGTGGTCATCGACTCGGTCGCCGCGCTCACGCCTCGCGCCGAGATCGAAGGCGAGATGGGCGACAGCCACGTCGGTCTGCAGGCCCGGTTGATGAGCCAGGCGTTGCGCAAGCTCACCGCCAACCTCAACCGCACCAACACCATCGCCATCTTCATCAACCAGCTCCGCGAGAAGATCGGGGTGATGTTCGGCTGCTTCAACTACTCGACGCGGGTCACCCTCGCCGACGGCACGCAGGAGAAGATCGGCAAGCTCGTCAACAGCCGCATGCCGGTGGAGGTGCTGTCGTACGACCCCGATCTCGATCGCATCGTGCCCAAGCCGATCACCAACTGGTTCGACAACGGCGTCGCCGAGCGCTTCCTGCAGTTCAAGATCGCCCGCGGTGGCGGCAACGGTGCAGCACAGTTCGCGGCCACCGAGAACCACCTCATCTCGACACCAGGCGGCTGGCGCCCGGCCGGCGAGCTGGTCGTCGGCGACCGAGTGATGCAGAGCGTGCCCCACTATCTCAGCGATCTGCAGTGGCAGGTCGTGCTCGGCGGTCTGATGGGCGACGGTGCCTTGTCATCGACGCGCAGTGGCAACGGTGCTCGGTTCCGCTGGGGTCATGGTGCCAAGCAGGTCGCGTACGGCGACTGGAAGGCATCGCTGTTCGCCAACATCAACGTCTCCCGCAGCACCAACGCCAAGGGCGCCGTGTTCTTCGACTGTCAGCGGCTGCCCGAGCTCGCCGAGCTGCGTCAGGCCGTGTACTTCGACGGCAAGAAGGTGTTCAGTCACGACTACCTGAAGCAGCTCACCCCGCTGTCGTTGGCGGTCTGGTACATGGACGATGCCGGGTTCCAGAACCGCTCGAAGGGGCTGCAGGCGCGCACCGCTGATGGCAGCGGTCGGGCCGAGATCTGCGTCGAGGCGATGTCGGCCGACACGCGGGTGCGACTGCGCGACCATCTCGCCGACACCTGGGGCATCCAGGCCACGCTCACCCAGCGCGGGGCGCGGCAGCAGGCCGTGCTGGTGTTCGCCAAGGACGAAACCGCCAAGCTGCACGCCCTCATCGCTCCGTTCGTCCATCCGTCGATGCAGCACAAGCTGCTCGAGCGGTTCCGCGGTCGGTTCGCGGTCGAGCCGGTGTTCGCCCCGGTTCGTCAGATGTTGGCGCCGATGCCGGTCCTCAGCATCACCAACAAGCCGCGCACGCGCAGCATGCATCGCTTCGACATCGAGGTCGGTGGCACGCACAACTACTTCGTCGATGGGGTGATGGTGCACAACTCTCCGGAGACCACCCCTGGCGGGCGGGCGTTGAAGTTCTACTCGTCGGTGCGTCTCGACATCCGCCGCATCGAGAGCATCAAGGACGGGGCCGAGATCGTCGGCAACCGCACGCGGGTCAAGGTCGTCAAGAACAAGGTCGCCCCGCCGTTCCGCCAAGCCGTGTTCGACATCATGTACGGCAAGGGCATCAGCCGTGAAGGCACCCTGCTCGACATCGCCGTCGACATGGGCATCATCAAGAAGTCCGGGGCGTGGTTCACGTACGACGGCGAGCAGCTCGGCCAAGGCCGCGAGAACGCCAAGAACTTCCT
>DATBKA010000642.1:0-11844 GCA_036556105.1 Ilumatobacteraceae bacterium
CGAGCCGGATCCGATCGCCGGTCGTCGGCCCGTACAGCGCGCGGTACCGCTCGCGGGGGATCGAGCTCACAGTGGCCCACCGACCTCGCCGCGCAGCCCGGCGATGATGCGATCGCCACCGATCGGCACCAGGGCGACCGAGCGAGTGATCCCCGGTTCGAAGCGCACGGACGTGCCGGCGGCGATGTCGAGACGGTGGCCGCGGGCCGCGGCGCGATCGAACAGGAGCGCCGGGTTGGCTTCGGCGAAGTGGTAGTGGCTACCGACCTGGACCGGACGGTCGCCGCTGTTGACGACCTCGACGGTTCGTCGTGGCGAGCCGGCGTTGACCTCGATCGTCCCGTCCGGCCCGACGACCTCTCCGGGGATCATCGACGCATCAACGGATCGGCTGGTGGAGCGTCACCAGCTTGGTGCCATCAGGGAACGTCGCCTCGACCTGGACCTCGTCGACCATCTCGGCAATCCCCTCCATCACGTCGTCGCGGGTCAACACTCGGCACCCAGCGTCCATCAGATCGACGACGGTGCGACCGTCGCGCGCCGCCTCATAGACCCACGACGTCAACACGGCGACGGTCTCCGGATAGTTCAACTTCAATCCGCGAGAGCGACGCTTCTCGGCAACCTCGGCAGCGACGTGCACGAGCAACCGTTCTCGCTCGTGGGGGGAGAGCTGCATAGCGGCGCAGCTTAGGATTCCGAATGCGCGCTGACTAGCTGCTGACGACGACGTCGGGGCTGAGTGAGCCGCGCAGTCGTCGCAGCTCGTCGGCGGCCTCTTTGGTGACCAAGACCTCGACGTAGTCGCGCACGCGAGCGTCGTCGAACCTCGACACGAGGTCAGCGACGAGGCTGCGCACGAACGTCTCGTCGAAGCTCCCGTCAGAGCGTCCGATCAACTGCTCCACGATCGCTTCGAATTCGGTCGGCAGCTCGATGACTTGCATGAAGCGGACGATACGCGACAGGGACATGGTGTTCCGAGAGGCGCAGGGCCCAACGGCTTGATCAGCGGACGTCAAGGTCCTGGTCACCGGCACAGCGGGTGTTGTTCATCTGATGTTCACCTGAGCGCTCGCGCTGCACCCTACGCAACTCGTCGGAACCGTTGCCGGAGCTCTGCCGCACGGTTCGTCGCCGACGCAGCGCCGGTCGCGTCGCCGAGACCGTTGAGCACTCGTGCCCACTGCGTCCAGCCGTACACGCTGGACTCGCGCAACCCGAGCCGTTCCGCGGTCAGTCCGCGAGCCAACTCCCAGCGATTGGCTCGGATCGCCGATTCGAGCAGCGTCCGCTGCAGCGCGTCGCGTTGGGCATGGGAGCCTCCGAAGTGATTGAAGACGCGGCGGATCGGCATCAACTCGGCGATGACGTCGTCGTGTCGCCGCTCGACGAACGCTACGGCGGCCCGGCACGCGGGGAGGCCGATCTCGGCGGTCATCCTCGCGTTGGTGCCAGCTGGTTGCTGACCGAGCCAGCGCTGACGCGCCGCGATCAACGACTTGGCCTCGTCAAGACGGTCGGCGGCAGCGAGAGCCATCGCCGCGTGCAGATCGTTGAACGCGTACCACGGATCGCCGTGGCTCTTCGCGGCCCACGCCTCGGCCAGCACGGCGAAGCGGTCGCCGGTGTCGACACCGTCGAGCATCAAGCGCCACAGCAATGCGCTGGCGTCGAGCATCTCGATCGGCACGCCTGCCGACTCGGCGTGGTGGATCTCGCTGTCGTAGATCGCCAACGACTGTTGTGGCTCACCGGCCTCGAGGTGGTACAGGGCGAGGTGCCACCAGTTGTGCACCGTGAACAGGTTCCCGTTCTCCCAGCGCGTTGCGTCGGACGTCAGGAAGCCGATGCCTTCGTCGACGCGGCCCTGCATTTCGTAGGTGTGCACGACGGCATGAATGCCCCAGACGTCGTCGGGATTGGCCGCCACCGCGGCGAGCCCGGTGTCGAGTGCCTGCCCGTAGTGGCCAGCCTCCTCGAGGCCGAACGAGGCCATGCCGCGCACGAAGGCGATGTGTGGGTCGTCGGCCGAGTATTGCGGCAGGCAACGCAACGGCCGGTCGCGCAGGCTTCCGGCATCGCCCAGAAAGAAGTCGAGCTGATGACCGATCATCAGCGCAAGGACATCGGTCGGCCATTGCAGCAGCAGATCGTCGAGCAGTGCGGCGGCCTCGGTCCACCCGCCGTTGAGCCAGGCGCCGATCGCCGCGGCGTGGGCTCGCTCGCGGTCGTTGGCATCGCTGTCGGTCAACGCTTGCCAGGCGGCGCGGACCGCCACCAGGTCGTCGGCGTCAGTGCTCATCAGGTTGAGGTAGGCCATCAACGCGTTGGCCATCGGCGCCACCTCGTCGCCGCTCGTCAGTTCCCCGGCCAGATCGATGACTGCGGGATGGAATCGGATCAACCGATCGATCGCCCGGTCGTACAAGGCGATGGTGTCCTCGGTACCCGTCATCGGATTGTTGTGGCTGTCGACCCCGGTCATGGGAAGACGGTAACGCGTGCCGGCGAGCCCGCCGGCAGGGTTGGGCTCAGCCGAAGCGGCCGGTGACGTAGGCCTCTGTGCGTTGATCGGTCGGGTTGGAGAAGATCCGCGTCGTGCGCCCGTACTCGACGAGCACCCCGGTGCGGCGATCACCGGATTCGGACACCTCGGTGGTGAAGAACCCAGTGCGATCGCTGACCCGTGCCGCCTGCTGCATGTTGTGGGTGACGATGACGATCGTGTAGCGCGACTTGATCTCTTCCATCAGTTCCTCGATCCGTGCCGTGGCGATCGGATCGAGCGCAGAGCACGGTTCGTCCATCAGGATCACTTCCGGCTCGACCGCCAAGGCGCGGGCGATGCAGAGCCGCTGCTGCTGGCCGCCCGACAAGCCGAGGGCCGACGACTTGAGCCGGTCCTTGACTTCGTCCCACAGCGCCGCGCCGCGCAGTGATTGTTCGACGATGCCGTCGAGGTCGCTCTTGCTCGTCTGGGCGATCCGCGGACCATAGGCGACGTTGTCGAAGATGCTCTTGGGGAACGGGTTCGGCTTCTGGAACACCATGCCGATGTGTCGCCGAACTTGCGTGGCGGACACCGTCGGGCCGTACAGGTCGACGCCGTGGTATCTGACCGAGCCCTCGATGCGCGCTCCTGGGATCGTGTCGTTCATTCGGTTGAAGCAACGCAGCACGGTGCTCTTTCCACAACCGGACGGACCGATGAACGCGGTGATCTCGTGGGGCCTGATCTTCAGGTTGACCTCACGGACGGCACGGAAGCTGCCGTAGTACACGGCCAGCGACGACACGTCGAACACGCTCGTGCTGGCTGCCGGCTCCTCATTCACTTGCGTCTCGCTGCTGCCGGTCGTCGCACTCGTCTCAGTCACGTTCACCTCGACCTCGCCAGTCGAGCTGACAACACTCGGGCCACCACCGTGAACAGGAACGCCAGCGCGATGAGCGTGAACGCCGCGCCCCACGCCCGCTCGTGGGCGGCCGGGAACGCTTCCTTGGCGTTGCCGTAGATCTGCATCGACAGCGACGTGTTCGTGTTCGTCAACACGTTCCAGTTGGTGCGCTTGGCGGCGCCGATCGTGAAGATCAGGGGCGCGGTCTCGCCCGCCGCACGGGCGACAGCGAGCAGGCACCCGCTGATGATTCCGGGGCTCGCCGTGGGAAGCACGACGCGCAGCGTCGTGCGACTCGTGCTCGATCCGAGCGCGAAGCTCGCGTCGCGGAGGCTCTGGGGTACGAGGCGCAACATCTCCTCCGAGGATCTGACCACGATGGGAAGCATCAGGCAGGCGAGCGCCAGCGCGCCGCTGAATCCGTTGAGGCCGTCGGTACCGCGGGGCACGACCCAGAACACGTAGATGAACAAACCCATCACGATCGACGGCACGCCGGCCATCACGTTGGCGAGGAATCGCAGCAGCCGGGCGAAAACGTGGGTGCGCCCGTACTCGTTGAGATAGACGGCGCCGGCGATGCCGAGTGGCACGGCGATGATCGTCGCCGTCAGGGTGATGATGCAGGTGCCGATCACGGCGGCCTTCATGCCGGGCCCGAACGCCCGCGGTCGCAGCTGGATGTCTTTGGTGAACCAGTCAGGGAAGCTCCCGGACACGATCGACCAGCCACGAGTGAAGACGGTGACGAGCACGAGGACGAGGACGAAGCCAACGACGGCGACGGACAAGCCCATGAGGATGGTCATCACCAGGTTCTTGGTGCGCCGTCGCCCGGAGATGCCGGTCAGCTCGGTGGCGAGGGCGGTGTTGGGCAGTTGTCCGGCAACGACAGCCACGGCTACGCCCCTCGCACTCGTTTGGTGGCCCGGTTGACGATTGCAGTGGCACTCAGGTTGACGACGATCGTGAGGATGAAGAGCGTGAGCCCCATCGCCACGAGCGCGCTGCGCTTGATCTCGGTCGTGGCCTCGCCCCACTGGAAGGCGATCACTGACGGAAGCGAGTCACCGGAGGAGAACAGGTTTGCGGTGATCGTCGGCGACGACCCGATCACCAAGGCGACGGCGATCGTCTCACCCATTGCCCGCCCGAGGCCGAGCATCACTGCGCCGACGATGCCGCCCATCGAGTGCGGCAGCACGGCGCCGGTGATCATCTCCCAGCGCGTCGCTCCCAGTGCCAGCGCTCCGTCGCGATCGGTCTGCGGGGTCGTCTCGATCACCTCGCGGGCGATCGACGTGATGATCGGCGTGATCATCACCGACAGGATCAACCCGGCCGTCATGAACGTGCGACCTGCGAAGGCAGGCCCGAAGAGATGGCCGATCACCGGCCAGCCGCCGAACCAGTTGTGCATGTTCTTGTAGAAGCCGACGAGCTTGGGAGCGAGGAAGATGATGCCCCACAGGCCGAAGACCACGGACGGAACGACTGCCACGAGATCGGTCAATGAGACGAGCCACTTCTTCAACCACGGCGGCGCGATCTGCGTGGCGAAGAGGGCGATGCCGATGCTGATCGGAACGGAGATCGTGACGGCGATCAGCGCGGTGACCGCCGTGCCGAAGATGAAGCTCAGCGCCCCGTACACCTCGTTGCTGGGCGACCACCGCTTCGTCGTGAAGAAGTCGACGCCTTCGTGCCGGAACACCGGCAGCGACTTGTTCGACACCGTCCAGGCGATGAGCACGAGCACTACCAGGATCAGCGCGCCGGCCGTGAACGTCGATCCCCGGAAGACTCGGTCGAGGATGTTCCGTCTTCCACGCAGGTCGGGCAGCGTCGCTGGCGCCGTGTTCATCGGTCTCCTTGCTCCGGAACGTTGATGTCGTGAACGCAGTTGGGCCGGACCCTGAGGCCCGGCCCAACCTTAGATGTGTCTGGTCAGGCGCCGATCTTGGCGATGTTGGCCAGCGCTTTGGCCTGCAGATCCGCGGGCAGCGGGGCGTAGTCGATGTCTGGAGCGAACGTCTGTCCCTCGGTGAGCAGATACGTCAGGAAGCCGCGCAGCGCCTCGGCCTTGGCCGCGTCCGTCTGAGTGGTGTAGGCGATGATCCATGTCTGCGCCGCGATCGGGTACGACTCGTCACCGTCGGCCCAGCCCAGGAAGTACGTCAGGTCGTCCTTGATCGTCGCGTTCTCGGCAGCGGCAGTCGTTGCGTCGAGGGTCGGTTCGATGAAGTTCCCGGCCTTGTTCTTCACCAGGGCGAAAGTGAGGCCGTTGGCCTTGGCGTCGCTGAGGTCGACGTAGCCGATCGCCCCTTCGGTCGAGGCAACGATCTGGGCGACGCCGCTGTTGCCGTCGCCCGCTTGCGTGTCGGCCGGCCACTCGAGCTCTGACGCCGCGCCGAGCTTCCACTCGCCGGTCGCGTCGGGGCCGCATGCCGCGTTGAGGAACTTGGAGAAGTTCTCCGTCGTGCCCGAACCGTCGGCGCGGCGAGCGACGACGATGTCGGTGTCGGGCAGCGTTGCGTCCGGGTTGTCTGCGGCGATCATTGGGTCGTTCCACGTCGTGACTTCACGTTGGAAGATGGCGGCAATGGTCGTCGGCGACAGTTGCAGCTTCTCCACGCTCGGCAAGTTGTAGGAGATGGTGATCGGGGCGATCACGGTCGGGACGTAGACGAACTCGCCGCCCTTGTACTTGGCGACATCCTCAGCCTTGACGACACCGTCGGTGCCGGCGAAGTCGACGACCTGTTCTTGCAAGTCGCTGCGTCCCTTGCCCGATCCGCCACCGCCGTACTCAACGGTGAGGTCGGGAGCCACGTCGGCCAGCGTTGCGATCGCCTCGTCGTAGAAGCCCTTGGGGAAGGTGGCGCCGCTGCCGACAAGGCTTCCTGACAGTGCCGAGAAGTCGACGGAGGTGCCGGTCGTGGTGGGCGATTCGGCGGCTGTGGTGGTGGCGGCGGATGTGCTCTCCGAGTTGTCGTCGCTACCGCAGGCCGCGGCAACGATCGAGAGGGAGAGGATTCCGGCGATGACGAGTCGCCGCTTGACGGGGTTCACGGATACGTCTCCTTGAGCTCGTGATGAGGATCGGGGAAGGACAACGCCGTCACCGTAAAGAGCCAAGTTGACGCCGAAGTGGTGCAAAGGTGAACGTGAAGTGAACGAGGCATGAACGCTGCCCGACAGATAAGCGGTGGCAGTGGTCGGCGGACGCGCGGAGTAGTTTCCGGGCACATGACCGGTCGCGTTCGACGGAACCACGGAACGATCACCGAGCCGGCTCGCCAGATCGACGTGATCCACGAGACCGATGTGCTCGTGGTCGGCTCCGGGCCTGCCGGACTCGCTGCAGCAATCGCCGCAGCACGCGCCGGTGTCGGCGTCACGCTCGTCGAGCGCTTCGGTTGCTTCGGCGGCAACATCACCGCCGTCGGTGTCGAAGGCATGGCCTGGTATCGCCACGAGCAGACGGTGGAGGCGAACGGGATCGGCCGCGAGTTCGAGACAAGAGCGTTCGAGATGGGCGCCGCGGTGCCAGAGAGCCAGTCGATGTCGTACGAGCTCGACGCGGAAGGGTTCAAGGTCGTCGCTGACGTGATGGTCGAGGAGGCCGGCATCGACGGCATGCTCCATCGCACGTTCGTCGCCCCGATCATGGATGGCGACGCCGTCGTCGGCGTCGTCACCGAGTCGAAGGCCGGCCGCGAGGCAATCCGGGCGCGGCGCGTGATCGACGCAAGCGGCGATGCCGATGTCGCCCACCGCGCCGGGGCCCCGACGTTCCACACGCCGAAAGAACAAATGATGGCGGTGTCGGTGATGTTCCATCTCGCCGGCGTCGACAAGCGCGCCTTCCTCGAGGGGATCAAGGCCGACCCGCAGACGTACAAGGACTGGGCGGGCAACGACGAGTGGGACATCGAGACCGACGGCAAAGAGGACGCGATGTTCTCGCCGTTCTTGCGCAAGCCGTTCGAGCAAGCGATCAAGGACGGGTTGATCCCGGCGTCGCTGGCGACGCTTGCCGGCACGTGGGGCGCGATCCACGACACGGGCGAGCTCACCTACATGAACCTCGTGCACATCGACGGCATCGACGGCACCGATCCCGATGATCTGACTCGCGGCGAGATCGAAGGTCGCCGTCGTGCCATGCATGCCATCAACGCGCTGCGCGAGTACACACCGGGTTGTTCTGCGGCGCGCCTGCGCAACTTCGGGATGACACTCGGTGTCCGCGACACGCGCAAGATCGACGCGCTCTACAACATGACCGAGCACGACGTGCGCGAACAGGCTCGCTTCGACGACTCAATCGGGATCTACCCGGAGTTCATCGACGGCTACGGAATCTTGATCCTGCCGACGACAGGTCGGTACTTCCAACTGCCATATCGCAACCTCTTGCCCAAGGGCGTGCGCAACTTGCTGGTGGCCGGCCGCGCCTGCGGCGGCGACCGCGTGTCGCACGCCTCGACACGCAACATGTCGTGCTGCGCCGTGCTCGGACAAGGGGCGGGGATCGCCGCGGCGCTGTCGCTGCACGCCGCCGTCGGCCTGATTGAGGTCGATATCGCCGGGGTGCAGAAGGAGCTGGATCGACAAGGCGTGCGCTACTCCTAGCGGCGCAGACCAGCCGATTCAGCCGCGTTTGCACCTGTTTCGCAGACCCGCGGAGTTGAGGTACTGTCCGTCCGACTGATCCGGATGTTCCGGATCCATCGGGACAGGGGAATTTTCATGCTCAGACTTTCTCGGGGCCGACCTCTCACTCTTGCTGCGGCAATGGCCCTGCTCGGCACCACGATGCTGTTGCCATCTGGTGCCGATGCAGGGCCGACCGCAGCCCGTAGGTTCACGGCCACCGCTCTCACTCCGGAGTCGACCATCACCGTGGTGAAGTCCGAATCGGGTCGTCTCGCCCAGACCGACCCAAGCCTGCTCGGACGAACCGATGCGACGCCGGTCAATGTCATGGTCAAGCTCGACTACGACGCGACCGCCAGCTACAAGGGCGACGTCGAGGGCTTGGCCGCGACCAGTCCTGCCGTCACCGGTGGGAAGCTGACCGGCAAGTCCGGCGCTGAGCGCGCCTACGAGAGTTATACGGGTCGGCTCGACAGCGACTTCCGCGACCGCCTCGCCGCAGCAGTTCCGTCGGCCAAGGCCGGTCGGTCGTTACAACGCGTGTACGGCGGTGTCGCCGTGCAGCTGCCGGCCAACGAGGTATCGAAGGTGCTGTCGATCCCGGGTGTCGCCGCCGTGCAAGTCGACCAGCTGAACCACCTCGACACGATCGAGAGCCCGGAGTTCATCGGTGCTCCCACGGTGTGGGCGCAGGTCGGTGGCCAAGCCCTCGCGGGCAAGGGCGTGATCTTCGGTGATCTCGACAGCGGCATCTGGCCGGAGCACCCGATGCTCGCCGACAACCCAGCCCTCGGCTCGCCCCCGCCTGCTCCGAGCGGCGACCCACGTGCCTGCAACTTCGGCGACAACCCGCTCACGCCCGCCACGGACGTGTTCGTGTGCAACAGCAAGGTCATCGGCGGCCAGCCCTTCCTCGCCACGTACAACGCGTTGATCGGCGGTGACGTGTATCCCGACTCGGCGCGTGACAGCAACGGTCACGGCACGCACACCACGACCACCGCCGCCGGCAACCCGGTCGCCAGCGCACCGATCTTCGGCTTCGACCGCGGTCCGGCCAGTGGTGTCGCCCCGGGCGCTTGGGTCATCGAGTACAAGGTTTGCGGTCTGGAGGGTTGCTTCGGCTCCGATACCGCAGCGGCGGCCGAGCAGGCGATCCTCGACGGCGTCAACGTCATCAACTACTCGATCTCGGGTGGCTCCAACCCATACGGGGACGCCACCGAGCTCGCATTCCTCGACGCGTACAACGCAGGCATCCTCGTCTCTGCGTCGGCAGGCAACTCCGGTCCCGGCGCAGGCACCACCGATCACCGCAGCCCGTGGGTGATCACCGTCGCCGCCTCGACGCACAGTCGGCAGTTCCAGTCGACGTTGACCGTCACCGACGGGCCCGCCTCGGCAAACTTCGTCGGCACGTCGCTCACACCAGGTATCTCTACGCCGGCTCCGATCGTCATGGCAGGAAGCATCCCCGGATACAACGCTGATTGCATCGGCGCGCTCGCCCCAGGCGCGGCTACCGGCAAGATCGTCGCCTGCCATCGCACCCCCGGTCGCATCCAGAAGGGGTTCGACGTGCTCCAAGGCGGAGCGGTCGGCATGATCCTCTACAACCTGCCGCTCGCCGACACCGAGTCCGACAACCACTTCCTGCCGGCGATCCACCTCGCCGACGGCACCGACTTCGTCGCCTTCATGGCGGCCCACCCGAACGCGGTCGGGTCGTTCACCGATGGCGTCAAGGCCGACGGCCAAGGCGATGTCATGGCTTCGTTCTCCTCGCGCGGTCCTGGCGGCCAGTTCCTCAAGCCCGACATCACCGCTCCCGGTGTTCAGGTGCTCGCCGGTAACACGCCGACCCCTGACGAGGTTGCCGGTGGACCGCCAAATCAGTACTACCAGGCGATTGCCGGCACGTCGATGTCGGCACCGCACATCGCCGGCTCGGCACTGCTGATGAAGGCGCTCCACCCCGACTGGGGCCCAGGCGCGATCAAGTCGGCGCTGATGACCACCGCGACCACCAACGTCGTCAAGGAAGATCTCGTCACTCCAGCCGATCCGTTCGACTTCGGCTCGGGCCGAGTCGACCTGACCGTCGCCGGCGCGGCGCCGATCGTGTTCTCCGACTCGGCACAGCGAATGTTCGATCTCGGACAGGACGACATCACGGCGCTCGACCTCAACGTGCCCTCGGTCAACGTGCCAACGATGCCTGGCACGGTCACGGTCCATCGCACGGCGACGAACGTCACCAGTCGCAACTACAACTTCAGTGTCTCGTCGACAGCACCAGCCGGATCGACGATCCGTGTCACGCCGCGACAAGGCCGCATCCGGCCTGGCCAGAGCCAGACCTTCACCATCACGATCACGTCGAGCGCCCCAAGCGGTCAGTACTTCGGCCAGATCAACTTCACTGGTGGATCGACGCCCGCCTTGCACATGCCGGTTGCGTTCTTCAACCAGCAGGGTCGGGTCACTCTGAGCCAGTCCTGCTCGGCGCCGTCCGTGGCTGAAGGCCGCACGATCGCCTGCGCTGTCGCCGCTCAGAACCTTGGCACCGAGCCGGCAGCGGTCAACATCACCGCCAAGGTCTCAAACAGGCTGAAGATCACCGCGGCCACGGGTGCCGGCTTGCAGAACAACCGCACCGCGGTCGCCGGGCCGGTCATCCTTGACCCGCCGGCCGATGCGGTGCCGGCCATCGCTGCGGGTGACACGCCCGGCGGTGGATACCTCGACCTCGGCCTGTTCGGAGTGACACCGATCGGCGTCGGCGACGAGACCATCACCAACTTCAATGTTCCGGCATTCGTGTTCGGTGGACAGACGTACAGCCGGATCGGCATCACCTCCGACGGTTACGCGGTGGTGGGCGGTGGCACTGGTGGCGACGTCGACTTCATCCCGCAGACCCTGCCGGATCCCGCCGCGCCGAACGGTGTGCTGGCGCCGTACTGGACCGACCTCGACGGTACGGGCGCGCCCGGTATCTCGATCGGTGTCTTGACGGACGGCGTCAGCGACTGGATCGTGGTGCAGTGGGACATCCACGTGTACGGCGACGCAACTGCCGCCGGCAGCCGCCGCGCCCAGGTGTGGATCGGCGTCAATGGCACGGAAGACATCTCCTACGGGTACGACACCAACACCGTCGGCGTTGACGCGCCTGCGGGCTATGGGCTCACCGTCGGCGCTGAGAGCGTCCATGGCACCGAAGGCGCACAGATCGCCGGTCCGCCGGCCGGGAGCTACGTGATCACGTCCACTCCGGGAACTCCCGGCGAGACGCTGAATGTCGGTCTCACCGTTCGTGGTGCCGATCGCGGCGCGGCCACGTTGACGTCGTCGATGACCAGCGACGTGGTCGCCGGCACGACGATCGTCACCACGCCGATCCGAGTCACACGCCGGTAGAGCTTCACGGTAGGGGCGGACGCGGTGGGCCCGGCTTCGGCCGGGCCTACCGCCCATCCGCTTGACATAGGCTGACCGCCATGGCCGAGATCGAACGCAGCGAATCGGAGTGGCGCGACCTGCTCAGCCCGGAGCAATACGAAGTGCTCCGGCGCGCCGGCACGGAACGGCCGTGGACCGGCAAGTACGTCGACGAGCACGCCGACGGCACGTATCACTGCGCGGCGTGTGGCGCCGAGCTGTTCGACTCGCACACCAAGTTCGAGTCCGGCAGCGGATGGCCGAGCTTCTACGAGCCCAAGGTCGCTGATGCGGTCGAGCTGATCGAGGACCGCACGCACGGCATGCTGCGCAC
>DATBKA010000643.1:0-10923 GCA_036556105.1 Ilumatobacteraceae bacterium
AGCGATGCCGATCAACAAGGTCACCGCGAACGACCGATCCTTGCCCAGCCGCCCGGCCAGTGTGCCGCTGGCGGAGAGCACGAGCGTGCCGGACGCGATCAGCAGGTTGCCGATGACGAGGTGCACAGGTGACGGAACGGAACGGCCGGCGCGGACCAACGCCGGGACACGGCGGCGAGCCAGCCGGTACGCACTCCACAACGCACCGCCGACGATGACAAGCGCCGCAACTCCCGACCCGACGGCGGCCAGCACCCGCGGCGCGACACCGAACACGTCCTTGCCGGTGGGGAGCTCGCCTCCGGTGACGGCTGTGCGAGTCGGCGCGAACAGCACGACCCCGGCGCTGAGACCGGAGAGCAGGACCAGCCACCACCGCAGCGCGTCGCCGACGGAACGCCCGGCCAGCAGGTAGACGGTGCCGAGCGCCAGCCAGGGGACGTTGAGCACTGCGCCGAACAAGTAGAAGACGCGAAAGCTGGCCTGGCTCCACCCCCTCGTTTCACCCCACCACATCGCCGCCGCGCCGAGGGCGAACATCGCCAACGAGACCGACCACGCCATGTCGTGCGGACGTCGACGGCGCAACCAGCGGTCGGTCGTGCTGAAGGCGAAGCTCACGGCAATGAGCGTTGCCGCGGCGGCGAGGGCAGCGTTCACTGCCGTGGACGGTAGCGGCGGGCGACGCGGTCGGGCAGGCGTGACCGAAAATTCGACCTGCGACACCCTGCTGCTTTGTGAACGTTCGCACGAGTGCCTAACGTTTGATCCACGTATGGCTGCCGAACGCCCCCGCCGCCGCATTCCTGACGCCACCGTCGCCAGGCTGCCGGTGTACCTGCGGATCCTCACCGAGCAAGGCGACGAAGGCGTCGACAGCATCTCCTCCGAGCGGCTGGCCGAGTTGGGCGGGGTCAACGCCGCCAAGGTTCGCAAGGACCTCAGCTATCTCGGCAGCTACGGCACCCGCGGTGTCGGCTACGAGGTCGCCTACCTCGTCTACCAGATCCGACGCGAGCTCGGCCTGACGCACGATTGGCCCGTCGTGATCGTCGGTGCCGGCAACCTCGGCCAGGCCCTTGCCGGCTACGGCGGCTTCGGCGAGCGTGGCTTCCCGGTCGCAGGCATCGTCGACATCGACGACGCCAAGATCGGCTCCGTGCTGAGCGGCGTCCGAGTCCGCCACATCGACGAGCTGCCGCAGATCGTGCAGACCAAGCGGGTCAGCATCGGTGTCGTCGCCACTCCGGCCAGCGCGGCTCAGGACGCGGCAGACCGGTTGGTCCGCGCCGGGGTCACGAGCATCTTGAACTTCGCTCCGGTCGTGCTCGCCGTGCCGCGAGCGATCGAGGTCCGCAAGGTCGACCTTGCCGTGGAGTTGCAGATCCTGAGCTACCACGAGCAGCGACGGGCCGGCGGCGCCATTCACGCGGTCGGCTCCGCCCGTCCGGCGAGCGCCTAGGGGCCGGCCGTGGCAATCGTGGTGATCGGCGTCAACCATCGGACCGGTGCCTTGCCGCTGCTCGAACGACTGGCCATCGCTCCCGACGCCCACGGCAAGGCCATCGTCGGCTTGATCGCCCGCCAGAACATCCGCGAAGCAGTCGTGCTCAGCACGTGCAATCGCACCGAGATCTACGCCGTCACTGAGCGGTTCCACGGTGCCTACGCCGACATCCGCGACTTCTTCTGCGATCTCGGCGGCTTCGACCCCGACGACTTGCACCCCCATCTCTACAGCCAGCACGACGACGCCGCGGTGGCACACCTGTTCGAAGTCGCCGCCGGCCTCGACTCGGCGGTGCTCGGCGAGAGCGAGATCCTCGGCCAGGTCCGCAACGCGTGGGAGATCGCCCAAGCCGAGGGTGGCGCCAGGGCCACCCTCAACCTGCTGTTCCGTCACGCCATCGAGACCGGCAAGCGGGCGCGGACGGAGACGTCCATCGGTCGCGGCACCGCCAGCATCAGCCACGCGGCCGTGGAGATGGCCACCGAGCGTCTCGGATCGCTGGCTGGTTGCCGGGTGCTCGTCGTCGGCGCCGGCGAGATGGGTGAAGGCGTGGCCGCAGCGCTGGTCAATGCGGGCGCCAACAACATCGGCGTGATCAACCGCACGCTCGAGCGCGCCGACCAGCTGGCCCGGCGCATCGGTGGCGGAGTGATCCCGTTCGACGAGCTGTCCACCGCCCTGGCCGATGCCGACGTCCTGCTGACCTGCACCGGCTCCGGTGCGACGTTGATCGATGTCGAGTTGCTGTCGGCGGCACGCGGCGCCACTGCGGCGCCGCTGCTGATCGTCGACATCGCCGTGCCGCGAGACGTTGCCGCCAACGTCACGTCGCTGCCGGGCATCACGCTGCTCAACCTCGACGACCTGCGCGACTGGGCGGGCCGAGCACTCGTGCTCCGCGCCGAAGAAGCGCACCACGTCAATCAGATCGTGTCCGAGGAGGTCGAGCGCTTCGCCATGGAGACGACGGCCCGCCAGGCCGCTCCGCTCGTCGCGCAACTGCACCAGCGCGCCGAGGAGATCCGCCGCACCGAGATCGAACGCTTCGCCGCCCGGCTGGCCACGCTCGACGACACGCAGCGGGCCGCGCTCGAGGCAGTGACGAAGGGCATCGTCGCCAAGCTCTTGCACAACCCGTCCGTCAAGCTCAAAGACGACGCAGGCACGCCGCAGGGCGAGCGCAACGCCGACACCGTGCGCGACTTGTTCGACCTCGGCTGAGCAGATGCGCGCCGACAGGCCGATGCGTCTGGCCACTCGGGGGAGCGCACAGGCCAGGACCCAGGCGCAGGCCGTCGCCGACGCGCTGACGGCCGCTCATCCCGGACTGGAGGCCGAGCTCGTCTTCGTGGAGACGCTCGGCGACCGCACACAGCGCGACGAGGTGCCCTTGCACACGATCGGAGGGCTGGGCGTGTTCGTCAAAGAGGTGCAGTTCGCGGTGCTCCGCGGCGACGCAGACATTGCGGTGCACTCCGCCAAAGACCTGCCGTCGGCGCCGACCGAGGGTCTGCGGATCGGCGCGTTCTGCGCGCGTCGCGACGCTCGTGACGTTCTCATCGGCGCGGCACTCGCCGAACTGGTCGCCGGGGCGACGGTCGCCACCGGTTCCGTGCGGCGGCGCGCCCAGCTGGGCAGCGTGCGACCCGACCTTCACTTCGTCGAGCTGCGCGGCAACATCCACACGCGGCTCGGCAAGATCCCGGCGGACGGCGCGATCGTCATGGCCGCGGCCGCGTTGGAGGTGCTCGGCCTCACCGAACGCATCGACGACTACCTCCCACTGGCGACATTCGTGCCCAGTCCGGGCCAGGGTGCCGTTGCCGTCGAGTGTCGACCGGACGACCCCGAGACCTTGGCCCGTCTCGTCGCCGTCGATCACGCCGAGACGCGGCGAGCTGTCGAAGTCGAGCGGGCGTTCCTCGCCGAGCTCGGCAGCGGCTGTTCGCTCCCGGTCGGAGCACACGTCGCCGGGGCGCGGCTCACGGCCTTCCTCGGTGGGGCCGACCACACCCGAAGCATCCGCAAGTCGATCGACCTGCCCGACGAAGTCGACGCGGCCCGAGCAGACGCGGCGCGACTGGCGCGGGCAATGCATGCCCGATTGTCATGACATCGCTCGCCGGTCGCCGGGTGGTCATCACTCGGGCCGCCGCGCAGGTGGACGAGTCGGCGGAGCTCATCGCCTCCTTCGGCGCAACCCCGATCGTGATCCCTCTGATCGAGGTGCTCGACGAGCCTGGCGATCTGGCGACGCTCGGCGAGCTCGACCTATCGACGTTCGACTGGGTCATCGTCACGTCCCCGAACGGCGCCGAACGGGTTGGGCCACGGCTCGCCGAGGGACGCGGACCACGGGTGGCCGCGGTCGGCCTCAGCACGGAGAAGGCGCTGCCGCGGTGTGACCTGACCCCGGCGACGCAGAGCGCAGCCGGTCTGCTCGAAGAGTTCCCGGCCGGGCCGGGCCGGGCACTCGTCGTCCAGGCCTTCGACGCCGCGCCGACGTTGGTGAGTGGTTTGCAGGCCAGAGGCTGGCTTGTCAAGGCCCTTCGGCCGTATCGAACGCGAGCGATTCCGCCGACCAATCAACAGCTCACCAGCGCCATCGAGAGTGACGCCGTGCTGTTCGCCAGCGGCTCCGCGGCACGGGCCTGGGTAGCCGCGTTCGGCCAGCGTACGCCGCCTGTTGTGATCGCCATCGGCGAGCAGACAGCAACCGCCGCGGAGCGTGCCGGACTCAAGGTCAGCGCCGTTTCTGCCGATCACTCGATGTACGGAATGTTGGTCACCCTCAGCAGGTATTTTTCGGGCCGGCAATAGGCTCTACGGCTGTCGGGTCGACGGGAGCACATGGCGCGATGACGCGGTTGACGCGAAGTGGGACGATTGGTCGTTGGCTTTTTGCCGCGGCGACAACTGCAGTCCTCGTCGCGCTCGGGATCAGCCAGGCTTTCGCTGTCGGCCGGCTGCCCGCCAGCCTCAGTCAAGGCCCCACCGTCGTCGTCGAATCGCAGTCCGGCGAGTTCCCATCGGTGTCCGGTGACGGCCGGTTCGTGGTGTACGTCGGTCGTCCGCCCGTAGCCACCGAAGAGCGCACCAGCACGGTGTGGCTGCGCGACCGATCGAACGGTGGCGAGGTCGAACTGACACAGCCGGTGCAGGGTGTGCGCCTCGGCAACAGCGTGTTCCCGGTCATCAGCGGCGACGGTTGCTTCGTCGCCGTCATCACGGAGATGCCGTACGACTTGTTCCGCGACGATGACACCGAGGGCCGCTGGGACGTCTACCGGATGAAGCTCCCCAACTGCGGCGGCCCACTGAACAGCTGGGAGCTGATCTCTTCCAACGCCTTCCGTGGCGATGACACGGGGGCCGCCGACAACGTCGACCCCCGCTTTCCGCCGGCCATCTCCGGGGCCGGTTCCGTGCTTGCCTACACGCACCAGTTCGACGCATCACAAACCGACCTGGTCGGCGTGATCGTCGTCGATCTCACCGTCCCGGCCGGGCAGCCGGGTCACGCCCTGCCCGTCGCCGGCACCCCGACCGAGGCACCGAACACGCCGTTCCGATACGTCGGCCTGCGCGAGCCATCGGTCTCCGACGACGGACAGTTCGTCGCCTTCACCTCCGACGCCAACTCGTCGAAGCCCGCCGCCGATTGGAGCTCCGGTCAGGTCCCCGGCGACTACGCCAGCTCGCAGGTCTACGTGTGGGACCGGCTCAACCCCGATCCCAACAGTGCCGTGAAGCGAGCCTCGCTCGGGCCCGACTCGCTCGCCAACGGCGTCGCCGGGTCTCCGGCGATCTCTGCCGACGGCACCTACGTCGCCTTCCAGTCGACCGCCGTCAACCTCGTCATCGGCGCCTCGCTGCCACCGTGCATCAACGCCTGCCCGCCACAGATCTACCGCTACAACCGGGTCGACGGCACGATCGTGCTCGTCAGCCGCGTTCCTGCCTCGCTCAGTACGCAGATCATCGGCAGCGACCTCGGCGCGACACAACCGGCGATCAGCAGCGACGGCAGCCAGATCGCGTTCATCACGCGGTCGACCAACCTGCTGACCACTCGGCCCTCAGTCGGCGGGGCGGCCAGCGACGGCGATGTGTTGGTCTCCAACGTCGATCTGGCCGAGATCTACCGAGCATCGGTGATGCCCGATGGCGTCACGCCGGCGCCTGCCGCCAACTCGCATCCCAAGCTGTCGTCGACCGGGCGCGTGGTGGTGTTCGACACGTTGGCGGGTAGCGCGTTCGCGCCAGCGGGAACGGTCAGCGCCACTCCCCTGCGCCAGGTCATCGGCATCACCCAGCAACCGCACCTATCGATCGCCGACATCGACGTCGGCACCGGCATGGTCGGTCTGCCCGGCGCCGAGTGGTTCACGACGCTCTACAACGCCGGCCCCGGCTCGTTCGTGCCGAGCAAAGTGCAATCGACGAACCACGACTTCGGCATCACCTTCGGACAGTGTGTCGACGGCTATGCCGTGCCGCCGGGGAAGTCGTGCGGTGTCGCCATCATCCTCACCCCGTCCATCGAAGGCCCACTCTCCGGGTTCATCAAGATCTCCGAGACCGGGTTCGGGGCGTTGTCGGTGCAGGCTCGGGTCAGTGGCGCAGGCGGCTTGCCGGCGCTGGCTGCCGACCAACAGAGCTACCACCACTTCGACACGTTGACCGTCAACTCGGCCAGTGATCCCAACACGTTCACGATCTCCAACGTCAGCCTCGTCCAGGCGGTCATCACCAACGTCTCCCTCGGTGGCGCCAACCCGAAGGACTTCAAGATCGTCCGCACCCGATGCCGCAATGCCGTGCTCGAGATCGCGGCCGGTTGCACGGTGGACGTCGCCTTCACGCCGAAGGAGGCCGGTCATCGCTCGGCGACGGTCGGCATCTCCACCGACACCGGTCAGTACACCAGTGTCCTCGTCGACGGCGACGCCCGTTACACGCCGGTGATCCAAGCCGGAGCAACCGACGTGCTGGCCGGCGAGGAGATCGGCATCGGTGGCTCGGGCTTCGCGCCGAAGGCCACGATCACGTTGCTGTGGGCGGACGGGTTCGGGCAGCGCACCACGTTGCAGACCGACAAGGGCGGCAACTTCCTGATCTCGATGAAGGTTGCGCCGAACGAACGCTCCGGCGATCGCGTCCTGGTCGCCCAGACCCCTGGCATCGGCACCGACCCGGCGTCACTGGTGTTGCGCATCAAGGCCCGGCCACTCGAGGACTTCGACGCCTCTTCACCGGCCTGGCCCGGCGCCTGACCGACCCCGACGGCGCCACCTTGGGCGCGACTCAGGAACTCCTGGTTCCGCTGTCGCGCCCATCGACCCTGTTTGGGCGAGATTCGGGAACTCCCAGTTCTGCTTTCACGCCCATTGGGCGCCGGCGTCAGCCGGAGGTGGCTGCCGAGACCATCCGGCCGGACACGAGCATCGTGGTGGTGCACATTCCGGAGGGGTCGGCGGTGAGGTTGCAGCGCACCTCGAACACCAAGGCCGTGCCGCCTTGCACCTCGATCGGCGAGACCAGCGACACTCGCTTGTCACCTTGCGCGCCGACTTGCTCGAGGGAGAACCGGTAGATCTCGTCGGCGCCGTTCATCAGTACGGCCAGGCCGGCATCGTTGTCGGGATTCTGCACCGAGAAGTCGGTGAGGCGGAACGTCGTACCGGGCGGGACCTCGATCGTCACCGACGCCGTTTGGCCGGTCGGCGCGGCGGGAGCCAACAGCTTGCTGAACAGCGACCCTTCGTCGACGACGACCGGAGCGACGGTCGTGGCGGGCAGCGAGTCGGTCGGGCGGCTGGACACGGTCGGCAGCGTGACCAAGGACGTGGACGTGGCTACTTCGGGAGCCTGCTTGGCCACCTCGTCGCGCGCCGCGTCGCGGATGGCCGGCTTGATCAGGCCGGCCCAGACGCCGGCCAAGGCGGCGATCAACACGGCGAGGACGGCGAGCCTCCCGAACAGACGCTCGGGGATCATCGACGCCTGCACGAACGTGGCCGGTGCGGTGGCCGTGGGGCAGCCGGGCTGATCGGCATCGATCGTGAACGGCACGGTGCGCGAGCGGCGATCCCACTGGAGGTGGTTGGCGTGCAGTTTGAGACGCACCAACGAGCTGGCGCCCGGCTCGACGCCGACCGCCGGCGGATCGAAGTCACCGTCAACGCGGCCGGTCGGGTCGATCAGGTGCAACCGGCACGACGCCTGCGTGTTGCCCTGATTCTCGAGCATCATCTCGAACAGCGCGGTGCGCCGGGCGCGCAGCGCCGGCTGGAGCATGTGCAAGCGCCGTGTGAACGTCGCTCCAACCTGCAACGTGGTCTCCGAGGACGACACGTCGTCGGGGTCGCTCTGCGGGACGATGCGAACCGACAGGGCAGTCGGACCGGCAGTGGTCGATGGCAGCAGGGGTGGCTGCACCTCGACGTCGACGACCTCTTGCGCGCCACCGAACAGCGTGACCGAGCCAGGCCGGATCGTGGTCCATCCCGCTGCCAAGCCTTGCGGCGCCAGTGAGAACGTCTCGGTGGTGTCACCGATGTTGACGATCGTCAACTGGAACACCGCCGACGTGCCCGGAACGACCTCCACGTCGCTCCGCGAGAACCATGCTTGGGCCGCCATGTGCGCAAACGCTACTGGTGGTCACCCACGAGTGGGCGTCAATCGGGCAGCGTGGGCGGGGCACATCACGGCATCGAACGAACTGATCTCACCGATCGCTCAGCGGAAGCTGATCCGATCGCCTCCCGCCGACTTGGCCTGTCGCAACGCATCGTGGGCGATCGTCTGCAGCACGTCGGAGTTGCCCGCGCCGCTGCCGACGGTGGCCCCGACCGACGCGCTGATCTGCACGTCGGCGGGCAACGTCGACCAGGAGCGTGCCGCGATCAATTGACGGATCCGCTCCAGGACGACTCGTGCGTCTCCCGGCGACGCATCTCGCAGAACCATCACGAACTCGTCGCCGCCGACGCGAGTGACCGAGTCACCGCGGCGGCACACACGCTCCAACAACGCGGCGAGCTCTTGGAGCACTCCGTCACCGGCTTCACGGCCGAACGTCTGGTTGACGTACCCAAAGCCGTCGACGTTGAGCGTGGCGATGCACACGGGGACGTCTTCGGACAGGACCTCGGGCAACCATCGTCCGAGGTGACGACGAGTCGGCAGACCCGTGAGCGGATCGGCCTCGAGATCGCGAGCTTGGCGAAGCAGTTCGACGCCCGCGCAGATCTGGTCCCAGCGGTCGTCGCCGCGGCGGTGCAAGCGGTCGTGCAATTGGTCGTTGTGGCGCTGCAGGACGGCGCGAGCGTGGTCACGCCGATCCAGGGTCCACAGCGCGTCGACCTCGATGCTCGTCACCGGTCGCATCAGATCATGCACGTCGATGTGCTCCGCCAACGCGTTCATCTCGCCGATGAGCGTCAACACGGTCGTGTCCAGTGTCGTGTTCCAGCGAGCCATCACCTCGCCGATCGCGGCGACCACCTGTTCGCGACGCATCTCGAGCTCGATGGCCATGGCCCGCGCTCGACGCGCGTCCGCAAGGGCCGCGTCGAGATGACCGACCTCGGCGAGCAGCACGGCGCGGTGAGCGAGCGCCTTACAGGTCGGGGCCGGCTGGCAGCCGCCCTCTGGGTCCAGTGCCGCCGTCGCCGCGTAGAGCCCATCGTGGATGTGCCGCCGGCGCTTGTCCGGATCGGTCTCGACCGCGGCCGCGGCGTGACACGCCGAAGTGAGGTCGGCGTAGGCGACCTGCTGGTCTTCGTCGCTGGGACAGAAGCGCAGGCAGCGGTCGTAGAGGAGCAGGGCAGACTCCACGAACCCGGACCGCTCGCACAGCATGGCCAGGTCGTGCACCACCGCGAACGCGGACGAATCGGCCGGGAGCTGCTCGAGGATCGGCATCACCTCGGAGAGCAGGCGGGCATCGTTGACCGGCATCGGGCGAACGGCAATGTCGTCACTCACCGGGTGAATCCTTCTGTGAACGGCCTACGATGCCCCACTGTGGCCGGCCAGTTCCCTGTCTCTCGCCCCCGACGGCTGCGCAGGTCGGCGCCGATGCGCGACCTCGTCGCCGAAACACGCCTCGGTGTCAGCAACCTGATTGCCCCTCTTTTCGTGCGCGAAGGCATCGAGCAACCTGTGCCGATCACCTCGTTGCCCGGGGTGGTCCAGCACACGCGCGACAGCGTGCGCGCCGAAGTCAAGGAGCTTGCCGACCTCGGAGTCGGCGCGGTGATCCTGTTCGGGGTGCCTTCCACCAAGGATTCCATCGGTTCGCAGGCGTTCGACCCTGAGGGAATTGTGCAGGTTTGCCTGTCAGATCTTGCCGAGGAGATCGGTGATCGGATGGTGCTGATGGCCGACCTGTGTGTCGACGAGTACACCGACCACGGTCATTGCGGCATCCTCGACGGCCCCGCCGACGACCCGCACACATCGGTCGACAACGACGCCACGCTCGAGATCTATGGGCGCATCGCCGTCGCCCAAGCGACAGCCGGCGCCCATGTGGTGGCGCCGAGCGGGATGATGGACGGCCAAGTCGGAGCGATTCGGTCGGCCCTCGACGCCGCTGGCTTCACATCGACGTCGATCCTCGCCTATTCGGCCAAGTATGCGAGTGGTCTCTACGGTCCGTTCCGCGACGCGGTCGACGTGCAGATCGCCAGCGGCGGCAACCGCAAGGGCTACCAACAAGACTTCCGCAACGCACGCGAGGCGTTGGTCGAAGTCGACGCCGACCTCGCCCAAGGCGCCGACATGGTGATGGTCAAGCCGGCGTTGTCGTATCTCGATGTCATCGCCGCCGTGCGCGCACACGTCAACGTGCCGGTCGCTGCGTACCACGTCAGCGGTGAGTACGCGATGCTCAAGGCCGCCGCGGCCAACGGGTGGATCGATCACGACACGGTCGCCACTGAGCACCTCACCGCCATCAAGCGCGCCGGCGCCGATGTGATCCTGACCTACCTGGCTCGGTGGTTCGCCGAACAGCAGCAATGAGCACGAACGCCGAGCTGTTCGAGCGCAGCTGCCGGGTCATTCCGGGTGGTGTGAACTCCAGCATCCGTGCCTTCAAGGCGGTCGGTGGCACGCCGTACATCGTGCAACGAGCCGAAGGTGCGCACGTGTGGGACGTCGAGGGCCGTCGCTACATCGATCTCGTGCAGTGCTATGGCGCGATCATCCTCGGCCACGCCCACCCGGCGGTCACTGCCGCGGTCAGCGCGGCAGCCGCTGACGGCACGTCCTACGGTGCGCCGACGCCCGGAGAGATGTTGCTGGCCGAAGCGATCACCCAGCGCGTGCCGAGCTGCGACATGGTGCGATTGATGAACTCCGGCACCGAGGCCACCAGCACGGCAGTCCGTCTCGCCCGC
>DATBKA010000644.1:0-6112 GCA_036556105.1 Ilumatobacteraceae bacterium
CAGCATCACCGAGTTCGACCGCTGGGGCGACGAGCACCTCGAACGGCTGCGCGGCAACCCCGTTGCCGACTCCGTCTTCCAGACGGCAAGTCACGTCGGCGACTTCAGCGCGATCTGGCACGTCATCGGGATCGGGCGCGCCGTCGTCGACTCCTCGAAGTGGCGCCAGGCGATGGTCATTTCTGCCCTGATCGGCGCCGAGAGCCTGTTCGTCAACCAAGGGGTGAAGCGACTCTTTCGTCGGGTGCGCCCGACCGAGACCGGCGACCCGCGGTTCCCCGTGCGCCGACCACTCACGTCGAGCTTCCCCAGCGGGCACGCGTCGGCGGCGTTCTTCTCGGCGGCGATCCTCACCACGGCCACATCGAAGCCGCTGGCACCGATCTGGTACTCCGCTGCGGTCATCGTCGCCGTCAGTCGCGCCTACGTGCGCATCCATCATCTCTCCGATGTCGTCGGCGGTGTCGCCGTCGGTGCTGCACTCGGCGTGGCTGGATCGAAGATCTTCACCGCCCTCGCCCTGTAGAGGTCGAACGACAAGTTCTGCGTTTCGTCAAGAAATCTTGCCGGGGGTGTGCTGCCTGCCGAAATAGATGAGTGCCTCTCGGCGTCGCGCCTACACAGCAGCAGCTGCGCTCGTGGCGCGGTCACCCGCTGGTCTCGACATGCATCCGCCTCGTGGCCTTCGTGGTCCCGATCGGAGCTGCGCTGGCGGCATCAGTGTTGTTCGCACGCATCGTTCCGTCGCCACACGGCATCGTCGAGCGTGGTGTGTGGCTCGTCTTGATGCTCGCCACCTCGACGGCGGTGTTGGTCGGGACCGACCGCGTCGCCCGCCGCATCCTGCCGCTGGCCGCGCTGCTCAAGCTCTCCTTGGTCTTTCCTGATCATGTTCCGTCACGGTTCTCGATCGCATTGCGCACCGGGACGACCAAGCAACTCGCCCGCCGTCTGCAATCGATCGAAACCGATGCAACCACGGTTGCCGGAGCGACCGAGCTGCTGGCGCTCGTCGCCGCACTCAACCACCACGACCCGTTCACGCGTGGCCACTCCGAACGGGTGCGCGCCATCGCCGAGCTGCTCGCCAAGCAGCTTCATGTCGACGCCGAGGATCGCGAACGGTTGCGGTGGGCGGCATTGCTGCACGATGTCGGCAAGCTGCGCGTGCCAGGCGAGATCTTGCGCAAGAACGGACGGCCGACCGACGAGGAGTGGCGCGTCCTCCGGACTCATCCCGCCGAAGGGCTCGAGCTCGTGCGCGGTCCGATCGCCGACTGGCTCGGCGACTGGGTGACGGCGATCGGTGAGCACCACGAGCAGTACGACGGATCCGGCTATCCGCGTGGCCTGGCCGGAACCGACATCGCCTTCGCCGGCCGGCTCGTGGCGATCGCCGACGTGTTCGACGTCATCACGGCGGCGCGCTCCTACAAGAAGCCGATGACGATCCAAGAGGCCCGCCTCGAGATCACCCGTTGCGCCGGCACCCAGTTCGATCCGGAGATGGTCCGGGCGTTCCTGCAGATCTCGATCGGCGACCTGCGCAAGGCGATGGGCCCGCTGTCGTGGTTGGCACAACTGTCGATCTTCGGCAGGATGGCCGCCGCGCCTGCGGCGTCGACGGTCGCCGGTGGTGTGCTGGCGCTCACGAGTGGCCTCGGGCCGGTCGCCAGCGCTTACTCGGGACCGACGGTGTGGCGGCCTCCGGGATACGAGATCGGGCGAACGTCGACGACGACGATCGCCGACCAGGTGACTTCTACGGTGGCCGGCACCGCCGATCAGCCCGTGGCAGCCGACGCCGGCGGACCCGACACCACGCAGTCGGGAACGGCTGGCGAGCCGGATGTGATCGAGGCTCTTGACGATGCCCCGCCATCGGCGACGGTTCCGGACTCGGTAGACGGGCCGTCGACGACGCCGCCTCCAACGGTGAGCGTCACGACGGTGACAACCCCGCCCATCACCACGCCGTCCGTCACCACGCCAGCGGTGAGCGTGCCGCCGACCACGGTGCCAGCGATCACCGTGCCAGCGATCACCTTGCCAGCGATCACCTTGCCAGCGATCACAGTGCCGGTGATCAGCCTGCCACCGGTGACGCTGCCGCCGATCACCGTGCCGATCACGCTGCCCGGGACCAGCATCCCGCCGATCACCGTGCCGCCGCTGACCGTTCCACCCGTCAGCGTTCCGCCCGTCACGGTCCCTCCGGTCACGATCCCACCGGTCACCCTGCCACCGGTGACGTTGCCGAAGTTCCCCTGAAGCCAGCGACTCTGTGCGACGGCGTCAGCACGCCTCTGCGGAGCGCACCTCGACGACGAGCTCGGCACGAGCGCGAGCGACGCGGGACCGGATCGTCCCGATCGGACAGTTCAGCACCAGTGCCGCCTCCTCGTAGGAGAGACCAGCCACTTGCGTCAAGACGAATGCCTCGCGTCGGTCGGGATCCAATTCGTCGAGGAGCTCGCGTGTCGGGTTGCCGGGTGGATCGACGACGTAGTCCTCGGCAACCGGGGTGAGGACGTGGATCAGCCGTCGCTGGCGGACGCGCAGCCGGATGTGATCGGCACAGACCCTGCGGGCGATGGCCGACAACCATCCGATCACCGAGCCCTCGCCACGGTACGTCGACAGTGAGCGAAGGGCGCGCAGGTACGTGTCTTGAACGAGGTCGTCTTCCTCGCCAGGCGTGCCCAGCAGGTTGCACAGCCTCCAGATCACAGGTTGGGTGAACCGAACGAGCTCGCGGACAGCGACGTCGTCGCCCTCCTGCGCCGCAGCGACGAGCCGCTGGAGGTGGTCGCCCGTCTCGGCCATCGTCATCGATCTTGACCGATGGGCGGCCCTCAGTTCAAGGCTTCCGCGGTCAATGGTCCAAACGGACTACTGCGAGCCCTTTGGCGTCGACGCACGTCGTCGGGCCAGCACGATTCCACCACCAACCAGGACAACGACGACGCCGGCGACCACGGCGACGATGGCACCCGTGTTGCTGGAATCGTCGTCGGCCGCCGCGGCGACCACGGTTGCGGTCGGTGCCAGGGTCGCGTCCGTCGGCGTCCCGGAATCGTCAGCGTGCTCCTCCATCGGCATCAGGTCTGCTGACGTGGGCGGGCCTTCCGTGATCTTCACAACGGGAGCCGGATGTTCGGGCTCGGCCGCGCCTTCCTCCTCGACCTCGATCCAGTCCAGCTCGCCCTGCTGGCAGGTCTGGATGATCGGGAAGCGCACCTCACCCGGTTGCGCGGGCGCAGTCAAGGAGATGTCGAAGTGGTCCTCTTCGTCAGCGGCCAGCGGGCCGCCGCTGAATTCGACCACGTCGCCGGTGACGGTCGAGGTCCAGCCCGCCTTGTCGATCGCGGTGACGTCTTTGACATCCGCCGGGAACTGGATCTTGATGCTCGTCGTCGGCGAGCCGTCGCAGCCGTGCTCGACCGTGAACGACACGGTGCCGGATGTGTTGACCTGCATCGCCAACGGGTCGGGATCGATGTGGGCGGAAGCGATGCCGCCTCCGATCAACACGGCGGTGAACGATGCGGCTACGCACGCAACGACCTGCTTGGACAAAGACGTTCTCATCGTCGTCCTTGTCGTCCAATGACCCAAATAAGTTCCCGCCGACCGGTACCTTTTCGAACGTGTCGCCGAAATTGCTCGCTGCCACACTGCTCGCGGCGATGGTGCTCGCGCCTGCGACCGCAGCGTCGGCGCACGGCGGCAATGGTGGAGCGACGAGCGACTATCGCATCGAAGTGACCGGCTTCGAAGGTGATTCGGCGGGCATCGAGGTTCGCCCGGTCGAGCTCGGCAACCGCATGGAGCTCGTCCGCACTTCCGCTCACGAAGTACAGATCCTCGGATACGAAGGCGAGCCGTACTTGCGCCTCGACGCGGACGGCGTGTTCGAGAACGTCAACTCCCCGGCTCACTTCATCAACCTCGATCGCTTCGCCCGCCAGCAACCGCCGGCGAGTGCGCGCGCGGACGCAGAGCCCGACTGGGTCAAGCTCAGCGACGGCGCCTCGGTGCGATGGCACGACCATCGCACCCATTGGATGGACCCGACGCCGCGACAGGACGTCCGCGACGACCCGGGCGTCGAGCGCGTGATCTTCCCGGCGAACCGCGTCGATCTCGTCGTCGACGGTCGTCCGGTCACGGCGATCGTGCGGGTCACCTGGCTGCCACCACCGCCACGCACGACGTGGCTGATCGTGTCCTCACTCGTCGCCTGCGCGATCCTCGGCGCGCTCGTGTTGCTGCCGTCGTTGCGCGGCGCGGCTCCGGCGCTCGCCACCATCGCCGCGGTCGGAGCGGTGGTCGGCAGCGGGTCGAGCGGCTTTCGACTCGTCGTCGGCCTCGTGGCGGTCACGTGCGGCATCGCCGGCTGGGTGCTCGGCAATCGGTGGCTGTCCGGTGCGGCGGCTCTCGTCGCGGTGGTCTTCGCCGTCACCCACTTCGAAGTCTTCGAGCACCAGCTGCTGGCCGGGTGGGCGCCGGCAGTGCTGCAACGCATCGGCATCACCGTCGCCCTGGCGTTCGGAGCGGCAGTCGTCGGCCGGCAAGTCGTCGGCGAGCTCGGCGCAACACGGCCCACCGAGGCGGAACCTGTGATGGCCGAGACGTGAGGCGCGCCGCTCGCACCGCCTCGGCTGTGTTGGCAGGGGTGTTGCTCGCGCTCACCGCAGGCGCGGGTCGCGCCTCGGCTCACGCGGAGCTCCTGTCGAGCGACCCCGAGCCTGGCGCCGTGCTCGATGCCAGTCCGGCAGCGATCACCCTGACCTTCAGCGAACCGGTGGAGATCTCACTCGGGGCTGTTCGCGTGTTCGATGGCCGCGGCGGAGCGATCGGCATCGCTGAGGCGAAACACCCCGACGGTCGCTCCGAAGCCGTGGAAGTCGATCTGCCGAAGCTTCCGAACGGTTCGTACGTTGTCGACTGGCGCGTTGTCTCCGCCGACTCGCATCCAGTTCACGCCGCGTTCACGTTCCAGGTCGGCCCCGACTCCGATCTGCAGGCGGGCCTCCTTGCCACGATCGTCAGTGGCAGCGGCACAGGCAGTGCGGCAGGCACCGGCCTTGACATCACTCGCGGGCTGGTCGTCGGCGCCATCGCCATCGTCTTTGGCGGGCTGCTCGTCTGTGGTCTGGGCATCGCACCATTCGGCCGTCGCCAGCAGGTTGCGATCGGGGTAGCTGCAGCCGTCGGCGTTCTCGCCGGATTGCTCGCGCTTCCGTTGGAAGTCGGCTACGCCTCGGGCAGATCGCTTGGTGTGATCACCGACTCGAATGCGTGGAGCGCGGTGTGGCACACCACGATCGGGCACGCCTGGGTGATCCGAGCGGCGGCAATCGGAGTGACCGCGGCGTTGCTCCTAGCCACTCGGGCGCACAGTCGAGCGACATGGTGGCAAGTCTTCGCCATCGTCGGCCTCGTCGTCGCCGGCACGGCTTCCGCGTACGGCGGCCACGGCGCGACGGGCCGCTGGCACTATCTCGGTGTATTTCTCACCATGCTGCACGTGTCGGCGATGGCGGTGTGGCTCGGCGGGTTGCTGCTGCTACTGCTCAGCTTCGACGAAGTGGACAGACGAGGGGTGACGCGGTTCTCCTCCGTAGCGCTCCTTGCCGTGGCCGCAATCGTGGTCAGCGGCACCATCCAAGGCGTCCGCCAGGTCGGCAGCCTCGACGCGTTGACGGGCACGTCATACGGCAAGTTGCTGATCTGGAAGGTCATTGCCGTCGCTGCCGTGCTCAGCGTGGCAACAGTCGCTCGACGGGCCACTCATGGGCGGCTCGCTCTCACCGGTTCAGCCGCCGCAGCGACGCTGAGCGCCGCGTCCACCGACCACTTCGATCGGCCGCGGTTGCGCAAAGCAGTCACCGTCGAGGCCGCGCTCGGCGTGGTCGTCGTGGTGCTGACGTCGTTGCTGATGGCTGCGAATCCGTCGCAGGCGACGGCCGCCGAGCCATTCTCAGCCACACTGACGAGCAACGGATATCTCGCCAATGTTCTGGTGACGCCGGCGCGCGTCGGCGACAACGAGCTCCACTTGTACCTGTCGAGCCCGAGCAGCAGCCTCGATCAACCTGATTCGGTG
>DATBKA010000645.1:0-1752 GCA_036556105.1 Ilumatobacteraceae bacterium
CGTTCGTGTCGCGCAGCAGAACGGCGAACTCGTCACCGCCCAGGCGCGCGCACGTGTCGGTGGGGCGGAATGAGGCACGCATCCAGGCCGCGACGGCGATGAGCAGCCCGTCGCCGACGGCGTGGCCGAACATGTCGTTGACCGCCTTGAACCCGTCCAGGTCGATCACCATCACCGTCGATTCCGACCGCGTCGAGGTCGCCGTGGAGGTGGCCACGACCTTGTCGATCTCGTCGGACAGGCACAACCTGCTCGCCAGGCCGGTCAGCGCATCCGTGTTCGCCCGTTCGATGAGCTCCGCGGTGCGGGCGCGGCTCAACTCGGTGCGAGTGGCGAGGGCGAACCCGACGAGCAGCCAGAACGTGATCGCGATCAGAAAGCGAACGACGACCGGCGCTGTCAGCACCTCCTGGCAGATCAGCCAGCACGGAGCGCTGGCAGCTGCGATCCACGGGACCACATCGCGGCGTTGTGTCAAGCCGACATAGATGATGCTCAACGCAAAGAACCCGCTGTAGCTCTGCGACACGCCATTCGTCATCAGGGCAAGAAGGACCTCGGCGACGTACAGCGTCAGTGGAAAGACCAGCAGCGCCCGGTCGTTCCTCGCCGGCAGCAACACCTTGGTCAAGGCCAGCGTGGCGATCAGCGTCGCCGTGACAAGGATGACGATCGGCAGGACCGCGCCGTCGTAGTCCAGCGCCCAGATCGTGGACGCCAGGAGAATGGCGAACGCCGCGACCAGGCCACCTCCGAGCACTGTGTCGCGCGACGTGGGTGGATACGGCGGGTGGAGGTCCGCGTTGTCAGTCACGAATGATCATCGGCGACAGCACAATGGAGCTTGAACCGGCCGCCGCTGACCTGGTGAGAATCGACCTCGCCGGGCGTCGTGCCAGTTCAGGCGTCTCGGGACGGCTTCGTCGCCGGGCGCCACGAGGCGGCCAGCACCAGCAGGGCGCCACCGCCACCGGCAACGGCGGCGATCAACAGTCCGGTCGTTCCGGACAGGTCGTCGCGCACGTCGAAGACCTCGTCGAGCGACCACTCGCCCGGACCCACGGTCGCCAGCAGGAGCCCGCACAGCAGCAACGTCATCACGTACTCCCAGCCTTCACCGGGGCGGAAGATGAAGAACCCGTTCGTGCGGTGATTGATGATCCAGGCCACGGTCATGATCCCGATGACGGCAGCCCCGCCGAACGGCGTGAGCACGCCGAGGACGATCACGGCCCCCCCACCGATCTCGGTGACGCTGGCCATCCACGCTTGCAGCATCGGGTTCTTCATCCCCATCGACCCGAACCAGCGCGCCGTGCCGGCGATCTTGCCCCCACCGAAGACGTGGTTGATCCCGTGGGCCAGCATCACGCCGCCGACACCGAATCGGAAGAGGAGCAGTGCCAGGTTCAAGGCATCGATGTCGTTCATCGCCAGCAGCATCGCGCAGCACCTGGCACGGCTCAACCACACCACGACCTGACGGCGTCGGGACACCGATGACCAACAGTGCCCGGTGATTCGGGCCCATTGGCCCGAGACCGCGATGTGGCATCCGGGTACCGTCGTCGCAATGGTCGTGTTGAAGTTCCAACTCGAGGTCACCGACGCAGGCGACGTGTTCTGGTCTGCGGGGTCTCCCGACATTCCCAGCCTGCGCGCTTCGTCGCCACGGCTGCTGGATTGCCAACGGCTGGCGATCGACGTGCTCGACGCTGCCGACGTCGACACGTCGAACGTGCGCTACGTGTT
>DATBKA010000646.1:0-2194 GCA_036556105.1 Ilumatobacteraceae bacterium
TCGACGAGCTCGATCTGGTCGGCGCGGCGCACGATCGCGTCGGGAACCGTCTCACGTTGCGTGACTCCGGTGATCTGGCTGATCACATCGTTCAGCGATTCGAGGTGCTGGACGTTGAGCGTCGAGATGACGCTGATTCCCGCGTCGAGCAGTTCCTCGACGTCCTGCCATCGCTTCTCGTTGCGCGAACCGGGCGCGTTCGTGTGCGCGTACTCGTCGACGAGCACCACATCTGGTTGACGGCGCAGGATCGCGTCGACGTCCATCTCCCGCAGCGTCGTACCGCGGTACTCGAAGGTTGCCGGCGCGATCACCTCGAGGTCACCGATCTGGGCGGCAGTGTTGGCCCGGCCATGGGTCTCGACGATTCCGACCACCACGTCGGCGCCGCGCTGGTGTCGTCGATTGCCCTCGTTGAGCATCGCGTAGGTCTTGCCCACGCCCGGCGCAGCACCGAGGTAGATGCGCAGGGCACCGCGAGCCACCAGCGCAGTCTGCCAGCTCATCGTGCCGGTGTCCTCAACCTTCGATAAGCTGGCCGGACACAGGAGTTTGGTGCGCCGGGAAGTCTGGTCGGCAGAGGTTCGAACTCGCCGATGACTCGCCATGCCCCCTTGCCCGCTCGCACCGACGATGTCGGCGCGCACATGAGCGCGGCCCTGCGCGTCTCACGCCAGAGCGTCATCTGGACCCTCGTTTCCAGCACCGTGGCTGTCGTGCTCGGCCTTCAGGGCCATATCGCGGTGCTGCTCGCCTTCGGCGCGGTCGGTTATGTCGACGCTGTCGGTTCGATGGCACTCACCCACCACTTCGGCCATGGTCTCCGCACCGATGAGCTGTCCGACGAACTCGAACTGCTGGCTCATCGCATCGTTCTCCTCGGCCTGTTCCTCGTCGGCTGGGCCGCGATCGTCGCCGGCTTGACGCGCATCCGCGGTTCCGACGCCGGCGAAGGGTCCTTCGCCAGCGTCGCGCTGGCGGCAGCGTCGCTCGGCGCGCTGGTCGCGCTGTCGTCGCGGAAACAGAGGGTGGCTCGACGCATCGGCAGCAACGCGCTGCGGTCCGATGGCCATCTCTCGGCGATCGGTGCGATGCAGGCAGGCGTCACGCTCGTGGGACTGGCCGCAGCCCAGTGGCTGGATTGGCGCTGGGCCGACGGCTCGGCGACGGCGATCATCGGTGGTGTCGCCGTCGCACTTGCCGTCGGCACGTGGCGACGCGAGCATCGGCCACAAGCCCGGGGCTAGATCACGCCCGGTCGAGCGCAATGTTGAGCTCCAGCACGTTGACTCCCGGCTCCCCGAGGAAGCCGAGATCGCGACCGTCCGTGTACTTGTCGACCAGGTCGAGCACGCTCTGCACGTCCATGCCTCGTTCGTCGGCGACACGTTGCGCCTGCAGGCGAGCATTGGCGACCGAGATCTGTGGATCGAGGCCCGAGCCGCTCGCGGTCACCGCATCAACGGGGACCTCGGCGTCGGCCGCCAGACCGTTCTCGGCGCGATACGCCAACACGCGCTGCGGCACCGTGTTGGAGTCGCAGACGTAGGTGCCGTCGTCGTTCTTGTCGTACACAGCGTTGCCGGCATCGTCGGTGATGGCATTGCCATCCGCATCCGTCGACGCGACCGGCACACAGAACGGGTCGTCGGGTGTCGCGTATGGATTGCTCTCCTCGGTCATGTTGACACCGGGTACGTTGCCGATCAGTGCCGGGTTGGTCGGGCCGTAGTTGGAGCCGTACGAGTACACGCCGCCACCCTGCGCGCCGGGCACGTAGCTGTCGGCCGCAGGACGGGGGTGGAAGTACTTGGCGTCCGTGAACGGTTGGCCGATCCACTTCGAGCCGACGACTTCACCCTCGACTTTGATCAGAGATCCGTTGGCCTTGTCCTTGAAGGCAGTCTGGGCGAACCCGGTGACCACGAGTGGGTAGATCAACCCGGTGATCACCGTGAAGATGATCAACATCAAGAGTGCGGGTAACAGTTGGCGTCGCATCACGAGACTCCCAGTGCAGCGATCAGAAGATCGATCAGTTTGATTCCGATGAAGGGTGCGACGATGCCGCCCACTCCGTAGATCATCAGGTTGCGACGCAGCATCGTTGCGGCGCTCTCGGCGCGGAACTTCACACCGCGCAGCGACAGCGGGATCAGGCCGATGATGATCAACGCGTTGAAGATCACCGCCG
>DATBKA010000647.1:0-1636 GCA_036556105.1 Ilumatobacteraceae bacterium
CCGTCGGCGTCGATGACGTGCCAGGCGCGGGTGATCTCGCTTGCTTTCGGGCTGTATGTAGGCATGTCGGAACCTTCGGCTGTTGACGCTCGCGGGCCCGGCGGTGGCCCGCCAGGGAACCGTGAAATGATACGGCCTTCCAGCCCGAAAACCGAACCGAGTGTTTCGAGGCACCCAGTGCGCCTCCAAACACTCGGATCAGGCCGGTTCGGCAGACCAGGAGCTGCGGTGGCACTCGATGACGGTGTCGAGCCAGGTGTCGACCCTCGTCGCCAACGCCTCGATCGAGTACTCCTCCTCGACGCGCTGGCGGCATTCGACTCGGTCGAGCTCGTCGATCCTTCCCACGGCGGCGATCAGACCCTCGACATCGTCGGGCTCGACGAGGAACCCCGTCTCTCCGTCGACGACGATCTCGGCCGGCCCGCCGCGTCGGTAGGAGATCACCGGAACGCCGGTTGCCATCGCTTCGATGGCAACGTTGCCGAACGCCTCGACCCACTTCGGTGCCATCACGATCGCCGCACAGCCTCCGATCGCCGCCTGCAGGTCGTCGGTGGGGAGGAAGCCCTCGTAGGACACCCGCGCGTGGGGATGGGCGGCGATCGCCGCGTCCCACACCGAGCGATCCTGCATCAGACCCCACACCTTCAAGGGCAGACCCGTGGCGTCGGCAACGGCGACCACGTCGGGGAGGCCCTTTTCCGGTGAGATGCGGCCGATGAAGCCGAGATGGCGCGGCTCATCGGCGGTGATGTGCAGGTCGTAGCGCTCGACGGCGATGCCGCTGCCCACGATGGGCACGGAGTCGAGTGACGGGAACGTGTCGGCCTGAGCTTGGCTGTGCATCGCCACGTTGCGCGGCCGCAGCTTGGCGGCGCGGGTGATCACGTCGTCCATGGCGTCGGTCATCGTGGCCATGCTGACGAGGTGAGCCAGCGGCGTGTCGGCGAAGAACGGCGTGAGATAGAACGGCAACCAGTCGTAGGCGAGGTTGAGGATCACATCGAACTCGTCCTGGTGGACGCGCGCCCACTCGCACATCGCCGCCAGTACCCCCTCGCCGGGCACGGTGACTGGCGTGTCCCGTCCATCGGTGACCGCCGTCGGCTGGAGCGCGCCTGGGATCTGGTGCAGCGCCGAGCCGACCTGCAGCGACCCGCGGGGGGCAAGCACGTCGACCTCGTGACCGCGATCGGTGAGCCCGAGCACCAGGCTGTGCAGCGTCAGTTCGACACCGCCGCCTTCGCCGCTGCCGAGCGGACCGACCGGCGTGGAGAGGATCAGGATCCGCTTGGACGGCATGATTCAGCCTACGTCGAGGCTCATTCGTAGCCGACTTCCCACAGGCACAGGCCCTGTGGAGGAGCGACGTGACCTGCGGTTTGACGGTCCTTGCTGAGCAAAATGCGACGCATGTCACCCGCATGCAGGCGACCCGACCCGGCTTCGACCATGGTGCCGACGATCGAGCGCACCATCTGATGACAGAAGGCGTTGGCGCGGATCTCGAAGCGCAGCAGGCCGGGCCCGAAATCGGTCGGCACTTCACGCCACGCGGCATCGATCACCCGCCTCACCATCGAGGGTTGTGGCTGGTCGGGGGCGACCTTCGGGCGACGGCAGAACGAGGAGA
>DATBKA010000648.1:0-5455 GCA_036556105.1 Ilumatobacteraceae bacterium
CCCATCGGCAACCGCTAGCAGCCCGGGCGCGCGGTGGTCAGTAGAGGAACATCGGCTTGCCGAGGAGGTGAGCGACGCGCGGCAGGTAGTTCTCGGCGTCGTACAGCTCGGCGACGTCGACCCGCTTCACGCCCGTGACCGCCGTGTTGGCCGGGACTGTCGTGTACACGCCGTTCTGCAGAGCCACCATCACTCCGGTGTGGCCACGCTGCAACTGCTGCACGGCGAGGTTGCCGAACGACGTCGCCACCATGCGGTCGAGCGAGTCCGGTGCCCCGGCACGCATCAGGTAGGCGAGCTGCTGGTTGACGATGTCGACGCCGGTGAGCTCCTTCAATGCGGCACCGACGATCTGGCCGATGCCGCCGAGCTTGCGATGGCCGTAGGCGTCCTCCTGGCCGTACTCGACAGTCTGGCCGCCCAGCATCGTCGCTCCTTCGGAGACGACCACGATCGCGTAGTTGCTCGGGTTGGCGTTGCGATCGCGCACCACCATCGTGGCGAGCTTCTCGATGTCGAACGGCACTTCGCTGATCAAGGCGCGATCGGCGTCGGCGAGATACGCGGCGACGAGCGCCGTCTCGCCACTGTTGCGGCCGAACAGTTCGACGACGGCAATCCGCTCGTGGCTGCCGGCGGGCGTGCGCAAGGCGTGGATCGCTTCGACGCTGCGCGTGACCGCCGTGCTGAACCCGATGCAGTAGTCGGTGCCGAACACGTCGTTGTCCATCGTCTTCGGGATCGACACGACGCGGACACCTTCTTCATGAAGACGCACGGCGAACGACAACGTGTCGTCGCCACCGATCGGCACGAGAGCGTCGATGCTCTCGCGTTCGAGCACTTCCAGGACGTGTGCCGTGCAGTCGGCGTGCTTCTGATCGGCGGCGAACGTGAACCGCTCGGCGAGGTGGGCGGGGAGATCCTTCTGGCGGACGCGTTGAGGGTTGGTGCGCGAGGTGTGCAGGTAGGTGCCGCCGGCGCGGTCGATGGTGCGCACCCGGCCGCTGTTCAACGGTTCGAGCCACTTGGCGCGCGACGCGTCCTCGTCGGCGAAGTTGAAGTTGAGCAACCCGGCCCAGCCGTTGCGGACGCCGATCGTCTCCCACCCGATGCTCTGCGCACGGTTGACGACTGCCTTGATGCACGGGTTGAGGCCGGGCACGTCGCCGCCACCCGTCAGGATTCCGATCCGCATGCCTGCCTCCACAGCTCGAGCTCGGCTCAACATCATGTCGCGTCGCAGTACGGGCGGCGCGCCGCGCCGAGGAAGCAAATTTCCGGGAATTTGTCGATTGCTGTCGATTTTGGCGGTCCCCGTTCGGCTAGAGGGCAGAGGTTGCGCCGTGCGGCCTCACACCCGAGAGGAGCACCGTCATGATCACCACCACCACCACCCCGACCACCTTCACCGCCGAGCACGTCGCCTCGACCCGTCGCCCCGTGTGGCGCTCGGGCGTCGCCTCCGGTCTCGTCGCCGCCGTCACCACGGTTGCCGTCGTCGCCGTTGCTCGTGCCGCCGACGTGGCCGTCGCCATCCAGGGCGAGCAGATCCCTCTGCTCGGCTTTGCTCAGCTGACCTTCGTCGGCGCGCTGCTGGGCGTCGGCATCGCCAAGCTCGTCCGCCGTCGTTCGGCGACGCCGCGCCGCACGTTCGCTCGCCTCACGGTCGCCTTGACCGCGTTGTCGATCGTGCCCGACGTGATCGCCGACGCCAGCCTCGGAACGAAGCTCGTCCTCGCCTTCACCCATGTCGTGGCCGCAGCGATCATCGTTCCGGCGATTGCGTCGCGGCTCACCGATTGATCCCGATTCGCCGCCGAAGGGCAGCGTTGCACGGCGCCGAGCCGTCAGCGCTGCCCTTTTCGCGTCGGCGGGCTGATGCCGCGGCGACATCCTGATCGAGCCCAAGGTGGGAATCGAACCCACGACCTACGCATTACGAGTGCGTTGCTCTGCCGACTGAGCTACCTGGGCGCGGCGAGCATCGTAGCTGCACGTGGTGATCGATCACATTCGAAATCAAGCGTGACACATGGTCCGAATCCGTGAAACTACATGCATGTGATTGTTCAACCTTGAAGAGATCTTGCCGATCTTCTGCTCGTGAGGCGGTGGCGGATCTGGCTATTGGTATGGGTCGGCATCGCCGTCGGCGTGTACGGATGGTCCGCGCGCGCGACGTGGACGGAGAGCAATCACTGGATGGTCGTCCCGCCAGCGCTTGCTGCGACGGCGGCGATCCTCGGTTCCGGATGGAGACGTCAAGGCGATCGCATCGCCTGGGTGGCGATCGCCGGCTCGTGCGCGATGACTGCGGCGTCATTCGGATTGCTGCTGTGGCAGTCGTCGTTCGGTCTGCACGATGCGGAGACGTTGGCGAGCATCATGCGCGCCCCGGATCGAACCCTGATCGCCCTTGCCTTGCTGGCGATGATCGCCGATCGGTCTCCGATCCGCGATCGCTACCTCGCGCTCGAGTCGAGCATCGTGGCCCTGGCCACGGCGCTGATGATGTGGGTGGCCGTCATCGAGCCCGCCCTGACCCGATCGCCGCTCGACTCGTCGGGGCGGCTGCTCTCCCTGTCGCTCCCAGCATCGGACCTGGTGCTCGTTGCCCTCGGTGCCCGTCTCTCGCTGGGGTTCGGGGCGCGGAGCCGCTCGTTCATCGTCCTGCAGATCGCCTTGCTGACACGGCTCAGCGCGGACATGCTCGGTTATTGGGGCGAAGTCGGCGACCGCCGCCTGTCGCCTGCGTTGGGCAACCTGCTGACGACGTTGTCATTCGCTTGCCTCACCTGGGCTGCGCTCGATCGTCGCCACGCCGAACAGGCTCATGTCGCTCAACACGCGGTACGGCTCAGTCGGGTTCGGCTGATCTCGATCGTCGTCTCTGCGCTCGCACCGCAGATCGTGTTGATCGTCGTCCTTCTCGACGACCGTGCCAGTCACGCGACGGTCATCGTTGCGGCGGGCATGGCGGTCATCGTCAGCCTGCTGGCGCTCGTGCGCCTGTGGGGATTGGCCGTCAGCGTGCGCAACCTCGCCGAGCGGCGTGGCAACGACCGTCTCGCCTCATTGGTCGAGCGCTCGTCCGACATCGTCATGCTCGTCGATGCGGACGGGGTCATCTCCTACGCGAGCCCTGCGCTCAAGGCCGTGCTCGGCTTCGAGAGCGAGGACTGGGTCGGGCGTCGCGTCGAAACGCTCGACGTTCGGGCCAGCAGCGAGTTGCGTGTCGGGCTGTGGATGGACGTCAGGCAACTGGCCCCCGACACGGCACTGGCCTTGGAAGTGTCTGCCCTCCACTCGAACGGTGAGCGACGAGTCATGGAGCTCTCCGCCGTGAACCTCACGACGAACGTCGCGGTCGCTGGCATCGTGCTGACGCTGCGTGACGTGACGACGAGCAGGTCGCTCGAGCGGCAACTCACCTACCGCACGGAGCACGATCCGCTCACCGGGTTGGCCAATCGCCAATCGTTCCTCGACGTCCTCTGCGACGAGCTCCAGAACGGCCATCTGCCGACGGTGGTGTTCATCGACCTCGACGACTTCAAGGTGATCAACGACGGTCTCGGACATGCCGCTGGAGACGTGTTGCTGCGTTCCGTCGGCGAGCGCCTCGTCGCCCGGTTCGGCGAGCTCGCTCTCGTGGTCGCTCGCGTGGGCAGCGACGAGTTCGGCGTGCTGGTGAACGACGTGGCCAAGTCGACGGTCGACGAGTTGGCGCACCAGTCGATCGCCGATCTGAAGAGGTCGATCAAGGTCAACGACTTCCAGTCCGTCTCGGCGAGTGCCTGCATCGGCGTCGCCGTTGCCGAGGCGAAGAACAGCGCCACAGATCTGATGCGCAACGCCGGCATCGCTCTCGATCGGGCTCGTCAGCTCGGCAAGGGACAGGTCGAAGGCTTCGACGCCGACCTCGGCCGCAAGACCGAGCGGCGCAACGAGTACAAGCGCGACCTGCTCGACGCGCTCGGCCGCGATCAGTTCCATCTCGTGTACCAACCGATCGTGCGCCTGTCCGATGGCCGGACCGTTGGTGCCGAAGCGCTGTTGCGCTGGGACCACCACGTCTACGGCAACGTTCTTCCCGCCGATTTCATCGCCCTCGCCGAACAAACCGGTGTGATGATCCCGATCGGCCAATGGGTGCTGGATCAGGCGTGTGCGTCGGCCATGGGTTGGGCAGACAGCTCGATGTTCGTCGCTGTCAACGTGTCAGGCATGGAGCTGCGCGACACCGGTGTCGTCGGTGCGGCGTTGCGCAGCTTGCGCCAGAGTGGGCTTGCCGCTGATCGGCTGGTCCTCGATGTCAACGAAGCCGCGTTGCTCGACGACAACGACGAAGGATCCGAGCGCTTGGCGCAGCTGCGCGACATCGGAGTTCGCACCGCGCTGGACGACTTCGGCAGCGGCTACAGCTCGCTGGCCTACGTGCGTCGGCTGCCGCTCGACATCATCAAGATCGACCGCGAGCTGGTGCAGACGATCGACGATCCGCGCAGCAACGCGCTGGCGGACACGATCATCAACATGGCCCGCAACCTCGGATTGAGGACGATCGCCGAAGGCGTCGAGACCGAGACGCAAGCTGTCACGCTGGCCAAGCTTGGCTGTGACCTGGCCCAAGGTCATCTGTTCTTCAAGCCGCTCTCGCCAGTGGCGATGACCGCACTCGTCGACTTCGAGCGGCAGCCGGCCGACGGCACTCTTGCCCCACCGGTCGAGATCCTGGCCCGGGCACCGATGGGCCCGCCCCTGCCGCCGCCTTCGGCGACGGCTCTCGCCGAGGTGCCGCCGTTGCCGGCCCCGGATGTGAGCACGGCGAGAACCGATCCGACCGCAACGCCGTCACCGCCGATCGCCAATCAGGACATCAGCCACTTGCTGCGTCCGCTGCTCTCCTAGCGCTAGAGCGAAGGCAGGTCGAGCAACAAGGCTTGCAGCAGCAACGTCTCGTTGGGGTTGCGTTCCATCGCTTCCAGTGCGGCGTGGATGCGAGTGACGGCAGTGGCCGCCGAGTCGGGGCGCGGCAGGTGCCCGCCGAGCAACGCGTCGCGGTACGACCCGGCGAGAACGCCGAGGCCGCTGCGCAGCTCGTCGGCTCGGTGCCGGCGTAGCTCGCGCTTGTGCTGGTCCTCCAGCTGCTTCCTCCCGCTGCCCCGCTCTCCGGTAGCCGCGACCCTCGATTCGAGGTCGGCCACTTCGTCTGCCTGGCGGGCGGCCAACGGCGCCGCGGCGGCATCGATCAAGCCGACCAGCTCGCGACACAGCCGAACGACCGTGGTGCCGGTGCCGTCGAGTTGTGATGCGATCTCCGCGAACGCATCGCGCCGCGCCATCAGACCGGGGTCGGTCGCCAGCACGCGAGCGCGCGTGAGGTTTCCTTCCGCGGCCTCTGCGGCGAGCTTCGCCGCGGTGGGCTCGATCCCCGACTCGACCAGTTCAG
>DATBKA010000649.1:0-2869 GCA_036556105.1 Ilumatobacteraceae bacterium
GGTGGAGCCGACGGCGGGGAGATCGCCGACGGTGTTGACGGGGTTGCCGCCTACGAGGGTCTGAGCCATTCGCTTTGTCTACCAGAGCAGCGTCGCGGCTGCGTTACGCACGGCCGCGGCGGATGTTGATGACGTTGGTGAGGACGACGATCACGAGCGAGCCGACGATGATCGGCAGCTGATACCGCTGCAGGAAGTCGATCACCGACTTGACCTCCGACTCGAACGTCTTCGCCAACCACCACATCAGTGCCAGCCGCCCGGCGATCCCGGCGAGCAGCAGCGGCAGGATCCGTCGCCATCTCGTCTGCACCGTGCCGCTGAGGACGAAGACGATGTTGCTGCCGACGAAGATCGGGATCAGCACCCATTCGGCGACGCGGTACTGGTCCTCGAAGCGATCGACGCCTTGCTGGCTCATGCCGAGGTAGCGCGTGAACCAGCGCAAGGCGCGGTCCCCATAGGCGCGTCCGATGAAGTGGCACACGGCGGCGGCCAGCGCCAGGCGGACCGTGGCGATCACGGCGTAGCTGACGGGGGAGATGCCGGCGCCGACAGCGCCGATCAGGTAGCGGTTGCGCGAGGACAGCATCAGCAGCTGCTCGGGTTGGGTCTTGACCCACCTCGCGAACACCACGTTGGCGACGTTCGTGCACACCACCAATCCGACGAACACCACCAGCATCGCCGGGCCGTATGCCGCCCGTTGGCGCGGCACGGAGATCTCGTCGGCCGCTGCGGTGTTCACGCTACGGACCTTAAACCACTGGACTACGGTGTCTCCGGCGGTTGCGGCCGCACCCACGTGAACAATCGGAGAAGCAAATCATGAAGAGAACACGACTGATCGTCGGCATCGTTGCCGCCGGTCTCCTTGTCGCCGCGTGCGGCAGCGATGGTGACAGCAGCAGCGACACGTCGCCCCCTGCAGCGACAAACGCACCGGGTGGAGGAGGCACTGTCGATTGCAAGCCGGTCAAGGCCGGCGTGCTCAGTGTGGTGACGAGCCTTCCGGGCCCGAACTTCTGGGGCACCACCAAGGCAGAAGTCGACCCCGACGCGATCAACAGCGGCATCGAGTACGACCTCGCCAACGACATCGCCGCCAAGTGCGGGCTGAAGATGGAGTTCCGCAACGAGGGCTTCGACGCCATCGTCGCCGGACAGATCGACCCGACCAGTTACGACATCGTCCTGTCGCAGGTCACGATTACCGAAGACAGGGCCAAGGTCGTCGACTTCTCCGTCGGTTACTTCAAGAGTGATCAGGGCCTTCTGGTCAACAAGGGCACCGCCGTCGCGTCGTGGGACGACGTGAAGAAGCTGACCGTCGGCGTGCAGGCTTCGACGACCGCTGAGTACTACATCACCTCGGGTGAGGTCCCGGGCTGGAAGCTCGACAACGTCAAGTCGTACCCCGATCTCGTGTCGGCCTACGCGGCGTTGACGGCGGGCCAGGTCGACGGAGTGATGATCGACACCCCGATCAACCTCGGCCAGGCCGCGCAATCCGATGGCAAGCAAGAAGTCGTCGGCCAGTTCAAGACCGGCGAGGAGTACGGGGCGATCTTCGGCAAGGGCAACGGCAAGAAGGCGATCTTCGACCCGATCCTCCAGGGCTTGATCGACGACGGCACGGTCAACGCGTTGATCGCCAAGTACCTCGGCGGCGACCCGTCGACCGTTCCGTTCATCGACGTGCCGACCGGCTGAGCACGCATTGAGCGAGTTGTCGCCATCCGGCCCGCTCGCCGTCAGGCGGGTGGGCCGGGTGCTCACCTACCGGAAGGCGGCGACAGCCTCTCTGCTGTTCCCACCGGCGGGCGTGCCAGCGTTTGTGCACTCGTTGCGTGCTGCCCGCCTTGCCCGTGAAGGCGACGTCGAGTCAGCGCGACGTGAAGGGGAGCGCGCCCGCGACTGGTCGTGGTACGCGGTCGGCATCGGCCTGTCGGTCTACATCGTTGCCTTCCTCGTGTGGTTGCTGCTGACCAACGATCACGCCGTCTCGCGGGTGTTCTTCGGCTGGTCGACGATGACCGATGGTGGTGCCTGGTGGTCGCTCCTCAAAGGTTTCTGGATCAACGTCGAGGTCTTCATCGTCGCCGAGATCATCGTGTTGATCTGGGCGCTCGTTGTGGCGGTGATGCGTCTGCTGCCGGGGCCGGCGTGCAAGCCGATTCGGTTCCTCGCCACGGTGTATGTCGACGTGTTCCGCGGCATCCCGTCGCTGCTCGTGATCCTCATCGTCGGTCTCGGGCTGCCGCAGGCCAAGGTTCCGGTCGTCGGCAGCTTCTCCGACGTCCGCTATGCGATCATCGCCCTCAGCCTGACCTATGGCGCGTACGTCTCCGAGGTGTACCGCGCCGGCATCGAATCGGTGCACTGGAGCCAGACGGCCGCGGCTCGATCGTTGGGGTTGACGTACACGCAGACGATGCGTCACGTCGTCGTGCCCCAAGCGGTGCGGCGCGTCATCCCGCCATTGCTCAACGACTTCATCGGCCTGCAGAAAGACACCGCGCTGATCAGCTTCCTGGGCGTGCTCGACGTGATCAACCGAGCGCGGTTCATCAACAACTCTCGCGGCACGCTCGCCGCCTACTCGATGGCCGCGTTGCTGTTCCTCGCCGTCACGATCCCGTTTACGCGCTGGCTCGATGCGTTGATCCGACGTCAGCAGGCACGAACGTTGGCGGGAAGGTAGTCGTGGCCTTCCTCGAACTGCGCGACGTGGAGAAGAGCTTCGGCCACACTCATGTGCTGCGCGGCATCACCCTCGACGTCGAACTGCATCAGGTCGTCTGCCTGATCGGAGCGTCCGGCAGCGGCAAGTCGACGTTGTTGCGGTGCATCAACCAGTTGGAGACCA
>DATBKA010000650.1:0-5970 GCA_036556105.1 Ilumatobacteraceae bacterium
CGGTGGTGATCAACACGACTCCCGAGGCGACGAGGATCGCGAACCCGGCCACGACCACGCGAGATGCTGCCTCCATGACGACTTGCAGTGTGCGGCCGACGTGGCGCTTGCGCACGCCCGTGACGAAGATGAGGTCGGTGACCGTGGCACCGCCGATGCCGAAGACCAAGCCGATGAGATGGAAGATGAGTGCGATCGTGTGTGCAGACTTCATCGCCTGAACCCCCGTCCGGTGTCGCAGCTCAGCAAGCACGAGCTGACGCCTGTGCAGATGTGCGGCATGTCGCTCCTTCGGTTGGGCGGTGGTATTAAGACCCCTCGACTACCCGCCGCACAGCGCGGCGAAACATCGCACTTAGTGGTCGCGTTGCTCCGGAGAGGACCTCGTGCTCTAGCGACCGACCGGCAGGTGCCGACAATGAAACGATGCCTCGGGTGGGGTCGAGCGGCGAGCTGCTCGCCTGAACGGGCTGGCGCGCAGTCCCCCGTTCTCCTCAGCGGGCGTTGTCGCCGAACCTGAACTCGTACGTGAGCTCGTCGATCTTCATCTTCAGCGCCGGATCGATCGCTGTGCTGGCCGCCTCCACCGAGTCGCCCAACTGATCGGGCCGGCTGGCGCCGATGATCGTGCTGGTGATCACCGGGTTGGCCAGCACCCACTGCACGGCGAGGGTCGCCATCGAGACACCGGCCTGTTCGGCCAGCGGGCGCAGCTCCTCGACCATCGCGAACATCTGATCGTGCCAGTACCGCTCCTGGTAGCGCCCCGCTGCCCCTCCCAACGTGAACCTTCCGCCTTCGGTGGGCGCGCCGGGCTTGTGCTTCCCACTGAGGAAGCCGCCGGCGAGCGGGTTGTAGGGGATGACGGCGATCCCTTCCTCGGCGCAGAGCGGGAACAGCTCACGCTCGTTCTCGCGGAACAACAGGTTGTAGCGAGGTTGCACGCTGACGAAGTTGGCGGTGCCCAGCACTTCCGCCCGACCGACGCTGCGCGCCAACTGGTAGGCGAGGAAGTTGCTGCAGCCGATGTAGCGGACCTTGCCGGCGCGGACCACGTCGTCGAGTGCCTGCAACGTCTCGTCGATCGGCGTGTTGGCGTCCCACGAGTGGAGCTGGTACAGATCGACGTAGTCGGTGCCGAGGCGGCGCAGCGACGCCTCGAGGGCGCGCATGATGTTCTTGCGCGAGTTGCCCGCGTCCCACGGCATCGGCCCGGTCGGGAAGTGGCACTTGGTGGCGACGATGAATCGGTCGCGGCGTTGACCGAGCCATTGGCCGACGATCTCCTCGGTACGGCCGAACTGATCCGGTGGTGCACCCAGCGGGTAGACGTCGGCCGTGTCGAGGAAGGTGATCCCTGCCTCCGCTGCGGCGTCCATGATGGCCGACGAGGTCTCGACATCGCACTGGTAGCCGAATGTCATCGTGCCGAGGCACAGCCTGGAGACCTTCAAACCGGTTCGACCGAAGCGCACGTGTTCCATGCGATGACGTTAGTGAGGGCAGTTCCGGCAGCGTGCTTCGGGCCGCTGCGCTCTGCTAGCACAGTGACGTGGCGATCCTGTTTGCGGCTTTGTGCGCAGCAACGTATGGGGTCGCCGACTATTGCGGGGGTCGTGCTTCTCGGTCCGTGGCCAGCACGATCGTCACGTTCCTCGGGCAGGCGACGAGCCTCGTCCTGGTGCTGTCCGGCGTGCTGCTGCTGGGCACGCCGCTGGCGTCGACGCACGATCTCGTCTGGGCCGCGATCGGCGGTGGCGCCGGCGGGCTGGCGCTGATCGGCTTCTACCACGCGCTGTCGCGCGGGGCGATGGCGGTGGTGGCACCGACGACGGCGATCGTCAGCGCCGTCTTCCCCGTGATCGTCGGCCTCGGCCAAGGCGAACGACCATCGGTTGCTGCGCTGGCGGGCATCGCCATCGCCTGCCTCGCTGTTGGCCTCGTCAGTGGGGCGATCGGCACGCGCCATCAGCACACGGAAGCGACGACCGTGCTGCTCGCCGCCTTGGCCGGGATCGGCTTCGGCTTCATCTTCATCGCGTTCGCGCGAACCGCCGACGACAGCGGCATGTGGCCGCTCGTTGCCGCCCGCCTCGCCTCGCTTCCCGCGATCGGATCGGTGGTCGCCATCACGCGCCCAGGTCGTAGCGGGCTGAACGCTGTGTGGTGGATCGTGATCGCCTCCGGCGTGCTCGACATGGCGGCCAATCTCTTCTATCTCGAGGCAAGCCATCGCGGGCTGCTGAGCATCGTTGCCGTGATCTCGTCGATGTACCCCGTCAGCACCGTGTGCCTTGCGTTCGGCCTCGACCACGAGCGAGTGAGCCGAACGCAGGCCGCCGGGCTGGCATGCGCGGCGACGGCGCTGGCCCTGGTCTCGCTCGGCAGCTGATGATCGGTCAGGTCGCCGCGTCGACGACTCGTTGCGACTCGCGTGCTGCGGCCATGAAGATGCCTTTGCTCATCAGACTCGGCTCGGCGTTGCGCCGCGCCGTGTAGATCTCGTTGCGCACGGCGTGGATCGACGCGTCGTCGGGCGCGGCCCACGCCGCCAGATCGGCGAAGTGACAGGCGAGACGAAGGTCGTCGACCGCAGCCGCCTGGTGGGCACGGCAGATCAGCTTGGCGGCGCCGCCGCAGAGCTCGGCGATCGCCGTTGCCAGCTGAGCGTCGGGACTGGGCTTCAGCCGCGAAGCCGCGCCGTCCCACCACCCTCCGAACTGTCGCCACACGTTGCGAACCACGAACTCGGGCTCGTCGTAGAGAGGGCGGAGGTACGGCTTCGCCAAGGTCTCGGGCGGAACAGAAACCGCGTGGATGATCGCGTCGAGCGTTGCGCCCTCGTTCATCATCGCGATCACCTGGGCGACGAGGTTCTCCAATGCGGTGGCGACGTCGTCGAGCACGGTGGCGATCCGTTGTGCGCCGGCAATCGGCAACCCGTGGGCGGGGACGAGCAGCTCCGGTCGGGCAGCGATCATCCGCCGCAACGCTGCTGCCCACTCCTTCGGATAGCGCTGCACCTTCTGCGGGTTGCCGGCATTGGGGAAGTTCCAGATCACGAAGTCGCCGGCCATCAGCCACTTGCGCTCGGGGAACCAGGCCCACAGATGATCGTCCGTCTCGCCGCGGGCATGGTTCAGCTCGATCGTCGTGTCGCCGGCGGTGATCGTGCGTGCCGTGTCGAACGTCTCCGTCGGACGCAACGTGGTCGAAGGCAGGAAGCGTCGGGCGTCGCTGATGTCGACCGACGATCCGCCCGCTGCCTCGCCGATCGACAGGTTCAGCTCGCCGGGGATGCCGCCGAACTGTCGGGAGTTGATGATCAGGTTCCAGTTGTTCGTGAAGTCGTAGCGATCGAGGCGGGCAGCGACGTTCTCATGCCCGACGACGGTCGGCTCGTCGGCCGCGAAGTACGTGCTCCCGCCGACGTGGTCTGCGTGCCCGTGGGTGTAGACCAGCGTGGCGATGCGAGCGGATCGCCACCCCTTGATCGCCCTCACCACCGCTTCGCCCGTGTGCACGCCGGAGGCGTCGAAGCTGACCAGGCCGTCGCCACTGTCGAAGGCGATGCTGTGACTGAAGCTCTCGACGATGGCGAGGTCGGCGGCGAGCTCGCTGAGCTGGTTGGTGACGCGATTGATCGGCTGGTCGACGACTCCGGAGTCGATGATCCGCGACGAGATGTCCAAGAGGTCGGCCATGTGCCAACCGTAATTCAGCTCGCCGCATCCTCGGGATGCCCGGCGAGGTAGTTCGCCGCTGGAACCGGCTCCGCTTGGCTGTACCCGATCGGCAACCGCACCGTGCCCGCGGTCGTGCCGTAGAAGACCTGCCACTGGCGGTAGACGTCGAGGAGCTTGGGGTTGTCGCGCAGGTTCTCGGCGAACGCCGTCACGGTCATCACGTAGGGGTCGCTCGGGTTGTAGGCGTGCAGCGCAGTCGGCATGTCGCCCGGTGCGCCGTGCTGGGCAAGGTACGTGGCCGCACCAATGATCGCGTCGCGAGTGACGGTCGGGTCACCCGTGCAGCACTGTCTCCATGTGCTCGGCAGGAACTGCATCGGCCCGACGGCACCGGCTGACGAAGTGCCGATGATCCGTCCCATGCGCGTCTCCTGCAGATGGATGGCGGCCAGCCAGTACCAGTTGACGCCAGTCGTCGCTTCTGCGGTTTGGTAGTCGTCGAGCAACTCGCCGATCGGTGCCGGCTCGACAATGGTCCACGCCGGGAGCGTCTCGCTCGGTGGAGTGGGGTTGGTGTTGGCGGCCGCCCGCTGCTGACTGAACTGGCGAGCGCGCACGATGCGCTCGACTGCTGGACGCACGTCGTCACCGACCCCAGCCAGCACGGCACCGTCGAAGTCGGCATGACCCGACAGGTACCGATACAGCAGTTGCTGCCGGACCCCGACAGCCGGGTCGCCACTTGCCGCGGCGCGCTCCACCGCGGTGAGCTCGGCCGCGACCTGTTCGGCAGTGAGCGTTTCCTCGATGTGCGCCGTGTTGCCGAGCGTCGTGCTCGTGGCCGGCAGGGTCGTCGTCACCGCCGCGGCAGCGCTCGCCGTGACCCCGGTCGTGGCCGGAGGCTCAGCCGACGAACTCGTCGCCGTTGACCCGCCCTCTCCGCTACAGGCCACGCAGGCGGCGAGCGCGATCGCCGTGACCACGACGGCCCGGACGCGATCTGGGCGCCAGTGCCTCACGCCGAACAGCCTCACAGCCTTGAGTGTGGCACCCAGATCGCCGAGGGGTCAGCGGGGGAGACCGAGGACGCGCTCGCCGAGGATGTTGCGCATCACGTTCGACGTGCCACCCATGATCGTGTACCCCGGCGCGTAGATGAGACCTTGGGTCAACGGATCCCACAGCGTCGCTCGTGGACCGAGCATGCGCGCCGCGAAGTCGGCGACACGCACCTCGTGCTCGGTGCCGAAGCACTTCGTTGCCGCGCTGAAGCCGGGCGGCGCCTGGCGCAACACCTCACGAATGACGAGCAGACGACCGATCCGGTAGCCGATCTCCAGCTCGGCGATCTCCTGACGCACCAAGGGATCGGAGCGATCGGCGTGCTCCAGCGCGACTCGATACAGCGCATGGTTCGACATCAACCGGTCGATGCCACCGCGCTCGTGCTCGAGTTGCTTCATCGTCTGCTTGAAGGCACCACCTTCGGCACCGACGAGGTTGGCGGCCGGGACCCGTGCGTCGTCGTAGAACACCTCGCAGAAGTGGTGGTTGGTCGTCATGTCCCTGATCTCGCGGACCTCGATGCCGGGCGTGTCCATCGGCACGATGATCTCGCTGATACCGGCGTGCGGAGGCCCTTCGTGCGATGTGCGACAGATCAGGTAGCAGTAGTCGGCGACGGCGCCGAAGCTCGTCCAGATCTTCTGCCCGTTGATCACCCACGAATCGCCATCGCGGACGGCCGACGTCTTCAACGAAGCCAGATCGGAGCCGGCGTCGGGCTCGCTCATCCCGATGCACCACGTCGTCTCGCCGGAGAGGATCTTCGGCAGGAACTCGGCTTGCTGGTCGGGACGACCGTAGGTGATCAGCGATGGCCCCATCTGGCGGTCGGCGAACCACATCGAGGCGATCGGGGCGCCGGCCACGATCATCTCCTCACCGACGATCAGACGCTCGATCGCCGGCCGGCCGCCACCGCCGAACTCCTTCGGCCAGGTCATCCCGATCCAGCCCTGAGCGGCTATCTCCTTGGCGAACTCCTTGGAGAAGCCGTTGATCCACGAGTCGTTGGACCGCCCATACGTCGCGACTGCCTCGGTGGCCACCTTGCGAGCCCGTTCGCGCAACTCGATCTGCTCCGGCGTCCAGGCAAAGTCCATCGCCAGCGATGCTAGGTGTGGTCCGAGTGTTTCAAGGCACCCAGTCCGCCTCCAAACACTCGGTATTGCTCCGATCTGCACTCACCTCGCTACCCTGTACAAGTCGTATACAAGTGCGA
>DATBKA010000651.1:0-2795 GCA_036556105.1 Ilumatobacteraceae bacterium
TCTGGGCGACGTGCGCGGCGATGCCGAGCCCGAGACTGGTCTTGCCCATGGCAGGACGCGCCCCGATGATGTTCAACGTGGAGGGCTGCAAACCCGAGAGAATCTCGTCGAGATCGTTGAACCCGGTGGCCGTCCCGGTGATGATGTCGCCGCGTTCGAACGTCTCCTGCAGCTGATCCATCGCCAACGGCAGCAGGTCGCCGAGCGCTCGCATCGTGCTCATGTTGACGCGGTCCTCGGCAACCTCGAAGACCTTCGTCTCCGCCTCGTCGAGCGCCTTGGTCACGTCGTCGGGCTCGAGGTAGGCGATCTCGGCGATGTCGCCGGCGACGCTGATCAGCCGGCGCAACATCGCCGTGTCCTGAACGATCTTGGCGTAGCGCGATGCGTTGGAGATGGCCGGCGTCGCGTTCTGCAGCTCCAGCAGCGTGGTCGGGCCGCCGATCTCGTCGAGCAGGCCGTTGCGACGCAGCTCGTCGGCGACGGTCACGGCGTCGACCGGCAGACCGTTGACGGCGAGGCTGCGGATCGCCGTGTAGATGTGCTGGTGGGCCGGCTTGTAGAAGTGCTCGACCTGCACGTCGAGCTCGCCGACGAGGTCGACGACGTCGCGCGACAGCAGCAGCGCGCCGAGGAGACTCTCCTCAGCGTTGAGGTTGTGCGGCGGAACTCGTCCGTCCGCACGCCGAGCTGATCGATCCCGTCCCGTGTCCCGCGCGTAGTCACTCATGGCTGGCGCCAATCTGCCTCATCCTGATTGTGGATCGATAGAGCAGCATCCTGTGACTTCGCCTGTGGGTTAGTGGCCTCTACCTGTGGGACGTGTGGACAACGGCATCATCTGCGAGTGGGTGCACCCGCGGCGGGCCTGAACTTGGGCGCGCCAGGGCCTGTGGACAACCTGTGGGAGATGTGGAACCCGCTGGAACGAGCTATTTGGTGACGACGTCGACCGTGATCGGGAACTCGACGTCGGAGTGCAGCTTGGCGGTCACCGTATGGGTGCCCAGGGACTTGATCGGCTCCATGTGCAGCTGCTTGCGATCAAGAACGACGGAGGTCTGCTGCTCGACAGCGTGGGCGACGTCGGCGGCAGTGACCGAGCCATAGAGCTTGCCTTCGGACCCGGACTTGGCCGGGATGGTGATGACCTTGGCGACAAGCGTGGCCGCGATCGTCTGTGCGCCCTCGCGGTCTTGGGCGTCGCGCAGATCACGCGAGCGTCGCATCGCTGCCGCCTGGGTGACTGCGCCTTCGGAGGCGACGAGCGCGTGGCCGCGAGGCAACAGGAAGTTGCGGGCGTGACCGTCGGACACTTCGACGATGTCGCCGCGCTTGCCGAGACCTTTGCGGTCGGAACGGAGGATGACGCGCATGTCAGGCCTCCACCTCGGCCTCGGCGTCGTCGACATCGACGTCGGTCTCGAGTGCGGCTTCGTCGAGCTGAGCCTCGGCCTCGGTGCTGGCCGCCTCGGCACGGAACGAGTCGCGGCGACCACCGTCGTCGTCGCGTTCACGCGGTGGCCGACCGGCACGCGTCTGTGACACCCGCTTCGTGTACGGCAACAACGCCATCTCGCGAGCGTTCTTCACCGCGTTGGCGATGTCGCGCTGCTGTTGCACGGTGTTGCCGGTGACACGACGATTGCGGATCTTGGACCGGTCACTGACGAAGCGGTTCAACAAGTTGACGTCTTTGTAGTCGATGAAATCGACCTTGTCGGTGACGAGAACACTCGTCTTCTTCTTGAACTTCTTGTTGATTTCCTTGGGCGCTCGGGCCCGATTCTTCTTGCTGGTCATCGTGATGCTTCCGTGATGCTGGGGGTCAGAACGGTTCTTCGTCGCCGTAGACGGCGTCGGGGCGGGCGCCGGATGCGTTGCCGCCACCACTCGGGCGGTTGCTCGCGGCCGCGGTGCCGTCGGGGCCGGTGCGCTGCGTGCGCTCGACCTCGGCACGCGCCCAGCGCAGGCTGGGCCCCAACTCGTCGGCGACGATCTCGACGACGTTGCGCTTCTCGCCGGCGTTGGTCTCGTACTCGCGCTGCTCGAGGCGACCGGTGACGATGATGCGCGCCCCCTTGGTCAGCGAGGCTGCGGCGTTCTCGCCCAACTGGTCCCACGCGGTGACGTTGAAGAACGACACCTTCTCCTGCCACTCTCCATTGACCTGATAGCGGCGGTTGACGGCCAAACCGAAGTTGGCGATGCCCTTGCCGCCTGCCGTGAAGCGCAACTCGGGATCGCGGGTGAGGTTCCCGACGACGGTGACTGTGTTATCGGCCATTGCGGCCTCCTTGGTTCGACATGCGACCGGTCAGGCCGCGGGCTCCGTGAGGCCGCGGCGCTCCGCCTCGGCATCGGGAAGACGGATGAGCTTGTGGCGGACGATGTCGTCTGCGATGCGGAACGACCGCTCGAGGTCGTCGAGAGCCCCACCGGGGGCGAGGAGCTGGTACACGACGTAGTAGCCGTACTCCTTCTTGTTGATGGGGTACGCATATTGACGGCGCCCCCACCAGTCGGGTCTGCCGTGGATGGATCCACCGGCCTTGACGATCGAGTCGCTGATCGACTTCACCCTCGCTTGGGCTTCGGTGTCTTCCAAGTCACCATCGATGATGACCATGAGTTCGTACGCACGCGTCACGCGAGTGCAACCTCCCTTCGGACCCGGGGTTCACCCGGGGCCCCGTGATGGGGCAGGGCCAATATGACCGGGCGAGTGTAGCGGTGCGGTCGGAACGTCTCCACGCCCGGATCGTGTCACGGGGGTGTTGCAGAGTTTCCAGGGG
>DATBKA010000652.1:0-2989 GCA_036556105.1 Ilumatobacteraceae bacterium
CGCCTGTTCCTGCTCGATGCCGATCTCTTCGAGCACGGGAGCAACCTCGCGGACGACGAGCGGCAACGACACGAACGCAGTGGCCATCACCATGCCGGGATAGGCGAAGATCACCTGCAGGCCGCGGTCGTCGAGCCAGCCGCCGATCGGCGCGAAGCGCCCGTAGACCAGGATCAAGGCGAGGCCGACGACGACGGGCGAGACGGCGATCGGTAGGTCGATGAGCACGCTCAGCAGCCGGCGGCCGGGAAAGCGATGGCGGACGAGCAGCATCGCCACACCGACGCCGAACACCGTGTTGAGCAGCACCGCCCAGAAGGCGACGATCGCGGTGACCCGAAACGCGTGCAGGACCGACGGGTCGCCGAGCGGATCGATCACCGGGCGCAGACCATGCTCGAACGTTCGCCAGAACACGAGCGCGACCGGCACGCCGACGAGCAGCGTGAGGTACGACAGACCGACGAGTCGGAGTGTGCGCTTAGGCACGACGCGACCCCCACCGCTGGAGGAGGTCGAGGCCGACGAGCACGACGAGTGCGATCAACAGCAGCGTGGTCGCTACCGCGGCCGCGCCGACCGTGTTGTCGTTCTCGACCTGTCCGAAGATGTGCACGGAGGCGACCTGTGTCTTGAACGGCAGGTTGCCGGAGATCAGCACGGTCGACCCGAACTCACTGATCGCCCTGGCGAAGGCCAAGGCGGTGCCGGCCGAGATCGCCGGAAGCAGGTTGGGAAGCACGATGCGACGGAAGATCGTCAACGGTCGGGCGCCCAACGACGCAGCCGCTTGCTCCATCTCGACGTCGAGCTCGAGCAACACGGGCTGCACCGCGCGGACCACGAACGGCAACGTCACGAACAGCAAGGCGACGACGACGCCGGCGCGCGTGTAGGCGAGCTCGAGGCCGACGGGACTGTTCTTGCCGTACAGCGTCAACAGCACGAGGCCGGCGACGATCGTCGGCAAGGCGAAAGGCAAGTCGATGACGGCGTCGACGATGCGCTTGCCGCGGAAGCTGTCGCGCACGAGCATCCACGCGATCAGCGTGCCGAAGACTGCGTTGATCAATGCCACGAGCAGCGCCGCACCGACGGTGAGGCGGATCGCCGCCGCGGCTTCCGGGGTGGTGACGGCGCGCCAGAAACCGCTGAGCCCGTCGCGTTGGGCGCGCCACACGACGGCACCGAGCGGGATCAGCACGAGCAGGCTCATCCACATCGTGGCCAGGCCGAGGCCGAACATGCTCCCGGAATTGATCGTGGCCAGCCCGGCACGCCGGCGTGCCGGTCGCGCCGGCCGGAGGGCGACGGTCGCGTCAGCCAATGGACACCCCGATGCCGCGCTCGACGTCGGCCATGATGCTGCCGTTCGGATCGAAGAACTTCTTCGTCACGTCACTCCACCCGCCGAAGTCGGTGATCTTGAAGAGGCCCGCAGGCGTGGGGAAGTCGTAGGGACTCTCGACGCCGTCGACGACGGGGCGGTAGCCGTTCTCGGCGAAGATCTTCTGCCCTTCGGGGCTGCGCACGAAGTCGAGGAACGCCTCGGCCTGTTCCCGGTTCTTGGTCGAGGTCGTGACCGCGGCGGGGTTCTCGATGAGGATGGTCGAGTCGGGCACGATGTAATCGATGTCCTGCCCGTTCTGCTGGGCGAAGATGGCCTCGTTCTCGTAGGCGATCAGCGCGTCGCCTTTGCCTGACGTGAACGTCTGCAGCGATTTGCGGGCGCTGTCGTCCTGCACGGGCACGTTCTTGAACAGCGCGGTGAGGTAGGCAACGCCGTCGGCCTCCGTGCCTCCGCCTTTCAGCACCTGCCCGTACGCGGCCATCACGTTCCAACGCGCACCGCCAGACGTGAACGGGTTCGGAGTGATCACCTCGATGCCGGGCTTGGTGAGGTCCCCCCATCCGGTGATGCCCTTCGGATTGCCCTTGCGAACCACCAGCACGACGATCGAGTCGGTGACCATCCCGCCGTACTGGTCCTTGTTCCAGTCGTCGGCGACAAGGCCTTCCTTCACGAGCCGGGTCACGTCGGGCTCGAGGGAGAAGGCGACGTAGTCCGCCTCCAAACCGGAGACGACGGCTCGGCTCTGATCGCCGGAGGAGCCGAACGACTTCGTGAAGCTGACGTCCTTGCCGGCATCGGTGGCACGAAAGGCGTCGATGATCTTCTCGTAGGCCGCTTGCGGAGTCGAGTAGGCGACGAGCGAGAGGCTGGTGCCAGACGACGACGCCCCTGCGTTGCTGCAGGCGGCGAGACCGACGGGGCTGAGCGCGAGCACCGATAGTGCGAGCGTGGAGGCGACGGAACGCATGGGAGAACGCATGGGAAGGGGGTCCTAGTTGGTCGATCTGGCTGGTCGGGGGCGGGTTCACCCGAAACCGATAAAGTCGATCTGTTTAGTCGGGAATCTTTCCTAGCAGTATGGTGGGAAAAGCGGCGTAACGTCAAGGCAAGTGCGGGCAACATGTCGAACGTCACGTACCCGTGGCTCGGGATCGGCAAACATCGCCGCCCACGGCAGCGGTGTCAGAATGACCGCGTGAAGGTCAGTGCCAGCCTCGACTATGCCTTGCGGGCGATGGTCGAGCTTGCCGCGACCACACCGCGCGGCACGCCACTGAAGGCCGACGAGATCGCCGAGCGACAGCACATCCCGGCTCGGTTCCTGGCTCATCTCTTGGCCGAGCTGCGCAAGGCCAACCTCGTCGCCAGCGGCCGCGGCTACGTCGGCGGCTACTGGCTGGCTCAGCGGCCGGAGCAGATCACCGTCGCCGACATCAGCCGGGTGATCGACGGACCCTTGGCCGACGTGCACGGCACGCCCCCGGAGTCGTTCGGGCCGCCGGGAGTCGCCGCGCCGACTCGCGAGTTGTGGGTCGCGGTGCGAGCGGCGTTGCGCTCAGTGATGGAGAAGGTGACGATCGCCGATCTGGCGGCTGGTGCCCTGCCGCCCGCGGTCGCCGCACTGCTCGACGACCC
>DATBKA010000653.1:0-1745 GCA_036556105.1 Ilumatobacteraceae bacterium
CTCGACTCCGGCTGTGCACCCGGTCTCGTTCGAGCAGTTCTTCACCGATGCCTGGCCGTGGGCGTTTCGCCTGGCATGCCTGCTCACCCAGAACACGTCGGCCGGTGAAGACGTCGCCCAGGACGTGATGTCGAAGATGTACCGCACGTGGGGCTCGGCGCAGCGCCCTGATGCGTATCTGCGCACGGCGATCGTCAACTCGTGCCGCAACTGGCAACGGCAATCGCGCACGCACTTGTCGAAGTTGCCGTTGTTGGTCTCGCCGAGCAGCGTCGATCTCGCCGCCGGCGAGCTTGCGGACGCGATCGCCCACCTCCCGTTCCGCCAACGCGCTGTGATCGTGCTGCGCTACTACTCCGATCTGTCGGAGGCCGAGATCGCCGACGCTCTCGGCTGCCGGCCCGGAACCGTCAAGTCCCTCGCCACGCGGGCGCTGGACCGTCTTGCCAAGGAGCTACCCAGATGAATTCCATCGACATGGAGAGCCGCGTCCGCGATGTGTTGGCCAGCCAGGCCGCGGCGCTGCAGCCACCTGACGTGAGACCCGACGACGCCGTCGTCATCGTCGGGCCGGCCAGCAGCCTGCACCGCCGCCCGCCTCGGCGGCGGGTGGTGCTCGCCGCGGCAGCGGTCGGCCTGCTCGCCGCGGCAGGAATCGCCATCGCCGTTCGTTCTGGTGACGACACCATCGAGCCCGGCTCGCCCGTTGACGGCGGGGTGCACTTCGCCACGCCGACCGTGTCGCTCGACGCGGCGTCCGTCAGCGTCGAAGCGAACGGTCGCACGTTCGTGCCGCCCGCCGACACGACGGTGGGCGGTGATCCCGGGACGTGGAACGAGTACACGCAGCTCGAGCTGGAGTGGAGCGACGACGGCATCCCGATGCGGATCAACATGTACTTCGCCTCCGACGGCACCGACTGGTGGGCCACCGAACTACGCACCTACGACGGCAACGTCGACGGTGAGTGGATCGAGATGCCGGGAGAGTTCTTCCGCAGCGCGCTCGGAACCACATGGCACGGCGACCTCGACGTGCAGTCGTTGCACATTCGCGGCTTGGCGCTGCAGGCGTTCGTGCGTCCGGCAGCGTGCGGCTCGACGACGCAGCCGGTCGCGCTGGTCAGCAATCAGAACGCGATCAACTCCATCGCCGGCGGCGGGTATGGGGCACTCGTCACGCTGTTCGACACGGCGGCGTGCACACCGGTTGCCATAGATCGCTTCAACGTGGCGATCACGTCCGATGACGGCAATGTCGCTACGGTCCAGCCGCTGCAGCTACCCGAGGATTTCGAGATGCCGACCGGAGCGATTCGAGTCGATCTGCAAACTCCGAATCCGGGCACAACCACTGTTCACGTAACGATCACGGACCAGGCAACGCGTGCACTCGTCGACAGCGTCGACATCCCAGTCACGGTGCGATCTGGCGACGGTCCCAACGTGGACACATTGCCGGCCCCGCAACCGGTCGACACGGCCGCGCCCTGACCTGGCGACGGGACTACTTGATCGCCAACGCGTTCGGCGGCGTCGCCACTCCGTGGGGCACGTTGAGCGGTGCGGAGACGAACAGGCAGGCGTAGTTGCCGTCCTCGGCGCAGTCGGCGGCCAACTTGGAGAGGTCGAACAGCTCTCCGAGGGGGATGCCGAGCATCGGCAGCAGCAGCGAATGGGCGAAGACCTCGTGCATCCGCTCCGGTTGGTTCGCCCGAACGTCGGCGACGGTTGCCGGATCGATG
>DATBKA010000654.1:0-4631 GCA_036556105.1 Ilumatobacteraceae bacterium
ATCGGTCGTGAACATCACTGCCACGTCGACCAGCCCGTTGGCCAGCGCGTCGTGAGTGAGCGGTCCACTGGCATCGAGCGCCACGAACTGGGCGAACTGCAATCCGTACGTGTCCTGCAGTCCGGCGAAGCACAGCGATCGGGTCCGGCATTCGGGTGGCCCACCGAACGTCAGCTCACCGGCGAATGGCAACAGATCGCTGACCGTTTGCAGGTGCAGACGTTCGGCCGTTTCGCCGGTGACGACGAACGTATTGGTGTCCTGCGCCGGCGCGGCAGCGAGTGCGTCGAGCGGGGTTCCGTCGATGGCGTTCACCAACGCGGTGTGCGTGACGGCAACGTCGTCCGTCGGCTCGGCTTCGCCGAGGCTGTAGAACTCGGCGGCAGTCGCGGCATACTCCGGCACCAACTCGACAAGCCCGGCGGACAGCGCCGGGCCGACGAACTCACGAGGGCCGAGGCTGAACTGTCGGTTCACGGTGTACCCAGCCGACTCGAGACCTTGGCTGTAGACCTCGGCGAGCAACACGCTCTCGTCGAAGTCGAACGAGCCGACCGTGATGACGTCGTCGTTCAAGTTCGCCTTCGCCGGCGAGGAATCTGTGTCGCTCGCGCAGGCGACGAGGGACGCGACCACTGCAGCAGCGAACCAGACGCGCCAAACGTCAGCGACTCGCCAGCGACCCCGTGCATCGATGGCTTCGCTCAATTCGCGAAACCTGAAGATCAAGACACAGTAGCGCGCTCCAAAACGGGCTGAATCCGGCCGCTCGGCTCGGCTCAGCGTCGCATCAGCGTCGCCTCAGGCGGCAGGCGGATGATCTCCCCATGAACAACACCACCACATCCAGCCCCACCAACACCGACAACAACCAGCGGAGAAGCTCCTCCGGCCGCCGCAAGGGCTTCTTTGCCGGCCTGCTCGCCCTCACCGCGATCGCTTTCCTGATCACCACCGGCTGCACTGCGTCGCAGCGCCGAGCCCTTGGCGAGGAAGATGTCAAGGACACCCTCACCAGCTATGTGAAGAAAGCCCTCAACGACGAGAAGCTCTCGCTCGAAGGCCATCTCCAGTGCACGTCCGACATCGACACCGCATCGAACATGTCGGCCTCGTGCGCCGGCATCACGAAGGATGGCAACGCTGTGCACGGCACGCTCACCGGAACCGCCAACGTCGAGAACGAGACCTGCACTGGTGACGTCAGCGTCGCCGTCGCCGACACGCAGATCGCCATCGTGCCGGGAATCCACTGCTTCGATTCGATCTGATCAGGAGTGAGCCAATCCCATACGAGTTACAAGGGCGGTTCCTCAGCACCACCCGCAGCGATCACAACTCGCAGCGGTAGATGGTCGCTGAGGACCGCCCATTTTTCGTGGTCGGTGGGCACGTCCGCTTCGAGCACGGTGCAGCCCGATGGAACGAAGATCAGGTCGAGTCGTTGCGTCGGTGGACGGCCTTGCCGCGGACCCTGTGTCCAGTTGGTCGAACCGTCACCGACTCGCGTCGGAGCCGATGCCCACGCGTCCTGCCAACCACCGGACTGCAACCGGTCGACGAAAGCTGCTGGTGGAGGAATGTTGAAGTCACCACCGATCACTGCTTGTGGACGGCCTTCCCACGGCTCGGTGTGCAAGAAGCGCAGGAGCCGGGCGATCTCGTCGTCGCGCTGCTGGTCGTCCTCGCCCGGCGACAGGTGAACGTCGGCGAGCACGAACGCCCGGCCACGGATGGTCACCTCGGCGATCACTGCGATCCGGCGCCGCCACGAGCGTCGGGGCCCGCCGCGCAGCTCCAGCACCGACGACTGCTCGATGGTGGACGCGAGCACGGCCAGCCCCTCGGCAGGGATGAATGGTGCCGAGTGCTTCTCCGCCCACTGGACCGACCAGCCGAGCGCCTTCGCCAGCGCGTCCGCCTGGCGGCGCTGGATCTCCTGCAGAAGGAGCACGTCGGCCCGTTGCGAACGCACTGCCTCGGCCACGGCCGCCGTGTCCACTCCCTTGCTGCCTTGCAGGTTCCAACTGATGAGAACCACGGGCTGCACACGACGAGGGTAACCCTGTGGTCAGTGCCGGGCCCGCGACGACCGGGATTCCAGACCAGCTGACGTAGCGTCCGCATCCATGGATCTTGGGATCTCCGGCAGGTCGGCAATCGTGTGCGCGTCGAGCCAGGGGCTTGGTCGGGCATGTGCCGAGGCGTTGGTTGCCGAAGGCGTTGCCGTCGTGATCAACGGACGCGACGCGGCCAAGCTGGAGACGACCGCGGCCGAGATCCGCGCCACGACGGCGGGTGCAGTCGTTGCCGCGCTCGCTGCGGACATCACCACCCCCGAGGGTCGCGCCGCGTTGCTGGCCGCGTGCCCGGACGCGGACATCCTCGTCACCAACAACGTCGGCCCGCAGCCCGGTTCGATCTCCGAGGTCACCGACGAGGACCTCGCCCGCGCTCTCGATCTTCACTACTGGGCGCCGATCACGCTCGTTCGGGCCGTGTTGCCGGGAATGGTGGAGCGGCGTTTCGGACGCATCGTCAACATCACCTCGGCGATGGTGACCCGCCCCAGCGGGCAGATGGTCGCCTCGGCCGGGGCGCGGGCCGGGCTGACGGCGGTGATGAAAGGCGTGTCGCTGGAAGTCGCCGAGTTCAACGTGACGATCAACAACCTGCTGCCTGAGCGCATCGACTCGCCTCGTCAGGAGCACATGGCCCACGTCGAGATGGAACGCAGCGGCATCACCTACGACGAGGCGCGGCGACGACAGGCGGCGGCGCTGGCGACGAAGCGGCTTGGTCGCCCGGCCGAGCTCGGCGCCGCCTGCGCATTCCTGTGCAGTGTGCAGGCCGGGTTCATCTCAGGCGTGAACCTCCACCTCGACGGCGGGAGCTATCCCGGGTTGGTCTGACGTCGATCGCGGCGCGGCCGGGAGACCCCGGGCGGCTGGGTCCAGGGAGCCGAGCAACACGCTGGCAGTCCTCCGACCCCGATGCGTTTGGCGACTTCGGACCTGTGTGCGTGACCAAAGTCGCCAGACGTGTGCAGGGAGCGGGGCATTTCGCCCCTGGCGATTCGCGGTGCTGGGCGTACCCTTCGCGTGTGAGGTGGGTGCCTGCACTGCTGGGCAGCCTGACGCTGGTCGGTTGCGCGTCGAGCGACGGCAACAGCGCGGTCGCCACCACCGAGCCGAGCGTCGTCCAGTCGACCACGTCTCACCCGTCGACGACGTCTCACCCGTCGACAACGCCACCGGACACCGTTCCGATCACGCAGCCGGTCGCCACGTCCTCGACAACGACATAGGTTCCCATCGATGTCGGCTTCCACCCGCCGTGCGTCGAATCGCAGCGAGCCGACCGGTCGACTGTTTCGCTCGACGAAGCGGCACTCAGCGAGTTCGGACCGATTCAGCTCGAGCCCGCCGTTCGCCTGACCCTGCCAGAAGGTGTGTCGAAGTACGAGCCAGGGCTGCAGACCACGAGCGTGCAACCGCTGCGCATTCCCGGTGGGCTGCTCCTGAACGTGCGCTCGTCGTCGTATGGCTACTTCCCGGGGTCGATGCTGGCGGTGATCGACGACGACGGCACGACACGGTGGGTTCGCTGCCTTGCCGATGGCGTCACGTTGGCCTTTGTCGCACCCGTCTCGACGGCACCCCAGTTCGGCATCGCTCTCACCCATGTCGACCAAGACAACGCGCTGCCGCTGACCGACTACAGGATGATCGCCCTCGCCGACGGCAGCGACCAGGGAACACTCGCCCAGCATCTCGGCGATCAGGGCATCGACGTCGGCACCGACCTCGAGAGCCTGGAGCCGAAGGCCGCGTCCGAGACGCAGCTGCTGTTCGCGCCGCCCAACGAGACGATCATCGACACCGGCCGAGATCGTCTGCTGCTCGTCGACTTGGTCTCGCTGACGGGGGAGTTGCTGCCGTTCCCCGAGTTCTCGAACGGAACCGCGTCGATGTACAACGGGTTCCGCTTCGACGACGAGGGCAACCCATACCTGGTCGGATCGGAGAACGGTCACGACATCGTGTTGCGCTCCTACCGGAACGGCACGTGGAGCGACGGGCCGTCGGAACTGCCGCCGTCGTCGACGATCACTGTTGACTTCGAGTTCGGCGTTGGAGGAACGGCGTTGGTCGCCACCGACTCGCCGGGGAAAACGAAATGGCGCCGCAACGACATCGTCAGCCCCGGCGGCGAGGGGTTCCGTACCGCGCCTTCTGACGACGTCACCGTCGTCGTCGGGTGCCGAGGTCCGATCGACAACCCAGGCGACTGCGCGTTTGCGCTGTACGGCGTGCGCACCTCGACCGGCAAGACGTTGTGGACGCTCGACGGCCTGCGCGGTGTGAGCGCCGTCGGCGACGGTTACGCGTTGATCACCGACTACGACTTGCTCCAGTCGGAGGAGCGTGGCGGCTGGCTGATGATCGACACCGCCACGGGCCGGCCCGTCGAGGGTCAGCAATGGCCTGATCCGGCGGCGTTCCACACGGAGTGCTGTGGAGGCGGCGAGTTCTTCGCCGTGTGGCAGCTCGGTGGCATTGTCGTTGCCGTCGCCGAGCGCCACGTCTCGATCTACTACCCGCTCGACTCAGGCCGAACTCCCCACGAGC
>DATBKA010000655.1:0-12011 GCA_036556105.1 Ilumatobacteraceae bacterium
GTGGAGTTCTGCCGCGACACGCCGGGCTTCGACGCCGATCCTCAGCAGGCCTCCGCTCTGCTGAGCGCCGTTCCTCCCGCCCGCACGAACGGGTGATCGCGGCCGAAGTCAGTGCGCTGTGACGCCGTGGTCCGCCAACCAGGCGACGATCCGGTCGGCTACGGCGGGGCGAAGGGTGGCGTCGGCGACGAAGTAGTGGTCGCCTGGCATCGTCACGTACTCCTTGTCCGCCGAGCCGACGGCGTCGAAGATCGTCCGCGCCTGTGATGGAAACACGCCGCAGTCGGCATCGGGCTGGATGAGCAAGGTCGGCAGGTCGAGGCGCGGTAGGTGCAGGGCGCCGCGGCACTGCGAGTCACGCAGGCTCCACATGTCGAGCCACGTGCGCAAGGTGTTCACGGTCCCGATGCCGAGCACACCGTCATTGGCACGTTTCGGATTGCCCGCGTAGCACAGGGGTGTCGCTCGTGCCGAAGGGTCGAGGGAGCCGTCCACGAACCGCAGATCAGCCCAGGTGCGACGCATCACGAACAGTTGGTCGTCGAGGCCTGCCGCGTTCAACTCCGCGAGCCGGGCGCGGCACCGCGCCGTCAACCGGTCGTTGCGAGCGTGTTGGGCGGCGCGGTAGCGATCGACGAACTCGGCGGAGTACGGCGGGCCGTGTCGTTCGTCGTACATGTCGAGCTCCGGGTCGCGCGACAGCGGGTCGTCCTCGACGACGAGGCTCGGATCCATCCAGTCGGTGAGCACCTCGGGCCGCCCCGGATGGGCGGCGACGAACACGAACATGTCGGCGCGCGGCAGTTCGTCGAGCCCCTCGGCCAGGGCGCGACCCTGTGCGGGCTGCATCGTCAGCTGCTGACTCTGGGAGTGGTAGGCGGCCATCAGCGATCCGCCACCGGAGTTGCCCAGGAGCACGATCCGGTCGACCCCGTGATGTTCGAGCCAACGCATGCCGAGGCCAATGTCGGCGATCGCTCGATCGAGCAGGAAGTAGGCCTCGGCGCCGCGAAATCGAGTGTTCCACCCGAGGAACCCGAACCCGCGAGCGGCGAGGTGCTCGGCCAGGTAGTGCTCGGAGAAGTCGACGTTGTAATGAGTGGCGATGAACGCCGTCTTCGGCCGCACCGCCTCCGGCGCGTGGTAGATGCCTTGGCACTGGTGACCGCCTGCGCCGGCCCGCCCAGCAGTGGGCGACCCGAGTCCGACAAACGTTCTCTCGACGGTGTGAGCGGTGGGCACGGCGGGATCAGTTTGGCGTACAGACTCGTCGCTCGACCATCCGGCCACGACTGCGCCCGGACCACCCTGTCCGGTCGTGTCGTTCGTCGGGCTGGGGAGATTTGAACTCCCGACCCCTTGTCCCCCAGACAAGTGCGCTAACCAAGCTGCGCTACAGCCCGTGCTGTTTGCGCCGCCGAGCCTATCGGGCCGTCACGTGAACAGTTGAACGATTCTCCACCCCAGATACAGGGCGAGCAGGACCATGAGCAGCTTGAAGTGCCACGGTGCCTTGGCGGCATCGGTACCCTCCTCGCCGCCGGCGAGCTTGCGGATGTCGAGGTTCTTGGCCGTGATCGGCTGCCGCTGCGGCGTCTCCACGACCCGTCCACACGACGGGCACGTGCCGTCCTCGTTCATCGCCGCCGGAGTCCAGTACTTGGCGCACTCCTCGCACCACGGCACTAGTCGGTCCGCTTCCTGACGCGCAGCTTGAGGGGCGTGGCGCCGAACTCGAATGCCTCGCGCAAGCTGCGTTCGAGGTACCGGAGGTACGTCTGCGGGATCTCGCGGTTGACGAACAACGTGAACGTCGGTGGGTCGGTGGCACCCTGCAATGCGTAGAGGACGCGGATGCCGTGGCCGGCCGGCTGGCGCTGCTGGGCATCGGCGATGACGCGGTTGACGTCGCGCGTCGGAACGCGGCGGTGGTACTGCGTCACCGCTTCCTGGAGCACGGGTCGCAGCTTGTTGACGCCTTTGCCGGTGAGCGCCGAGATCTTGAGGATCGGTGCCTCGCCCACGAAGTAGAGTTTGCGCTTCAAGTCGTTCTGTACCTGCAGGCGCTGATCCGGGTCCTCGACCAGATCCCACTTGTTCAGCATCACGACGATCGGGCACCCGGCGGCGTCGATGCGTTCGGCGAGCCGCTGATCCTGACTGGTGATCCCGTCGGTGGCGTCGATCACCAACAGGGCGATGTCGGACGCGTCGATCGAGCGCAGGGCGCGGACCACGGAGTAGTACTCGGCCGAATCGTCGACCCGGCTGCGGCGACGCATGCCCGCCGTGTCGACGAACACGACGGGACCGTCGGGCGTCTCCACCAACGTGTCGATCGAGTCGCGCGTCGTGCCGGCCATGTCGTGCACGACCGAGCGGTCGGCGCCGACGAGGCGATTGAACAGCGTGCTCTTGCCGACGTTCGGTCGGCCGACGATGGCGACCCGCGGTGGCGGCTGCTCGCCCACGCTGAGCAACTGCGACCCGTCTTCGAGATCGATGTCGTCGAGCGACTCTCGCGGCTCGACTGCCGGCGGCAGGAGGGCGACGACCTCGTCGAGCAGATCACCGGCGCGGCGACCGTGCAGCGCGCTGACCGGGTGCGGCTCGCCGACGCCGAGGGCGAGGAACTCCCACCGCTCGTTTTCGCGCCGGTCGCTGTCGGCCTTGTTGGCGACAAGCAGCACCGGCGCCTTGATGCGGCGCAGCCACCTGGCGAGCGCCTCGTCGTCGTCGGTGACACCCGTTGTCGCGTCGACGACGAACAGCACGAGATCAGCGGTCTGCACTGCTGCCTCGACCTGCCGGCTGACCTTGCTGTCGAGGTCGTTGCCGCCGGGCTGCCAGCCGCCGGTGTCGACGAGGCCGAACTCGTAGCCGAGCCACTCCGCTTCAGCCTCGTGACGGTCGCGGGTGATGCCCGGCCGATCCTCGACGATCGCCTTCTGCTCGCCGACGATGCGATTGAACAGCGTGCTCTTGCCGACGTTCGGCCGGCCGACGATCACCACGGTGGGCAGCGTCATACCGGTTCCAGAGCCGTGCGGAGGGCGTTGCCGTCGGTGGCGATGATCTCCACCGAACGGGGCAGGTCGTCGACGGTGAGACCATCGAGGAAGCGACCCTCGGAGAGGCACACATCGGGAAGCAGGTAGCGGTCCCCGCACGGCTGACCCTCGAGCACTCGCTGCAGGTCGCTGCCGACCATCAGGCCAGTCACCGCGGTGTTGCCGCCGAAGAACTCGTTGGCGACCGGGATGATGCGAACGTCGTCGCGGTGGAGCGAGGCGACCAACGGCGAGATCACCTTCGCACCCATCTCTGCGGTCAGGATGCCGACCGGCGCGTCGCGGCGCGGCTTCACTTGCAGGGTCACGGCGTCACCGGAACGGGCGCGCAACCCGGTGTAGGCGGCCGGGTTCGGAGGCGCGTCGACTGCGGCGAAGAACCCGTCGCGCAGATCAGCCGGGCGGGCGGCACGGCCTTCGAACTCCAACTCGAACGTGCGCGCCATGCCGATCCCGTCCTCGTACATCGCAAAGCCCTCATAGGTGTCGGCTGGCGGGAACGGGCGCTCGGCCATCAGGTAGTACTCGTCGGCGGCGAACACCATCCGCCGACCGAGTGTGCGCAGGAAGATCTCTTGCCAGTGCTCGATGGCGTCGAGCATCGCCTCCGCCTCGAGTCGGGTGTGCAACCTCATCGCCGGCTCGGTGTTGAACTTGCTGAGGCCGAGCGGCACGACTGCGACCGAGTCGAGCTCGGGATACTCGTCGAGCACGCCAGTCATCGTGCGCTCGAACACCGCTCCGTCGTTCACGCCGGGACACAGCACGACTTGGCCGCGCACGGCGATGCCGTGGTCGAGCAGGGCGCGCAGCCAGCGCAGGCTCATCCCGCCACGCGGGTTCTTCAACATGCGCGAGCGCACGACCGGGTCGGTCGCATGGATGCTGACGTTGAGCGGCGACAGGCGCTCCTCGATCACTCGCTCCAGGTCGGCTTCGGTGAACCGCGTCAGCGTGGTGAAGTTCCCGTAGAGGAAGCTCAACCGGTAGTCGTCATCCTTGAGGTAGAGGCTGCGGCGCAGGCCGGCGGGCAACTGGTAGATGAAGCAGAACTCGCAGTGGTTGTCGCAGGTGCGAACTCGGTCGAACACCGCGCTCGACACTTCGACCCCCAACGGCTCCCCGGCACGCTTGACGACCGCGATCGACGACTGCAACCCACCCCGGCGCACTTCCAGGTCGACGTCTGCCTCGTCGGCCGCGAAACGCCACTCGATCAGGTCACGTGGCACCGAACCGTTGATGGTGACGACCTCGTCACCCGCGCACACGCCGGCCCGCTCGGCGGCGGACCCGGGCGCGACGCTGACGACCACCGGTACGGACATGACCTCTCAGGCTATCGGTGACCTGCGCAGGTAGCCTGCGGAGGTGGACGTCGACCGGGTTCTGCTGGCAGAACCGCGTGGGTTCTGCGCAGGAGTCGAGATGGCGATCAAGGCTCTGGCCTGGATGGTCCGCAGCTTCGAGCCACCCGTCTACTGCTATCAAGAGATCGTCCACAACAAGATCGTCGTCGACCGCTTCGTCGAGCAAGGTGTGGTGTTCGTCGACGACGTCAGCGAGGTCCCTCCCGGACGGCCGATCATGCTCTCGGCGCACGGCTCGGCTCCCGAAGTCGTCGCCGCGGCCCGCCAGCGGGGCAGCTATGTCGTCGACTCGGTCTGTCCGCTCGTCACCAAGGTCCACCACGAGGTCAAGGTCCGCGCCAACAAGGGTTACCGGATCGTCTACGTCGGTCACGAGGGTCACGAGGAAGCCGTGGGGACGATGGCCGTCGCTCCCAGCGCGATCAGTCGCGTCGAGAGCGTCGACGACGTCGACGCGTTACCCGTGTTCGATCAGCCGGTCGCGCTGCTGGCGCAGACGACCCTCTCCCATCGCGACTGGTCCGACGTTGCCGAAGCGGTCACGGTCAAGTATCCGGGGGCGTGGACCCCAGGGCGCAGCGACCTCTGCTTCGCGACCACCAACAGGCAGTCGGCGTTGATGGCGATGGCGTCGCGCTGCGACGCGATCGTCGTGGTCGGCTCGGCGAACTCGTCGAACACGCGTGCCCTGGAGAAGCTGGCGATCGAGGCCGGCTGCCGGCGTGTGCATCGCCTCAACCAGGCCGGCGAGCTGCCCGACGACTTGCACGGCACGATCGGCGTCACCGCGGGAGCGTCCGCTCCGGAAGAGCTCGTCGACGCGATCATCGAGCGACTCGCTCCTCGCCTCGGTGTCGAGGTCGTCAAGGCCACCGACGAGGACGAGTACTTCCCGCCTCCACGCAACATCCGCGAACTGCAGACAGCGATCGGCACCGCCGCAGCCGTGCTGCTCGGCGGACGGATCGACCAGTCCTCGTCGATGAACGACAACGAGTTCGCCGCCAGCGATGTGCTCGCTGCGTTGCGCGTTCCCTAGCCTCGACGCGTGATCTCCCCCACCGCGGCGACGCTCCGACTGTTCCTGCACGTGCTGGCGGCCACGGTCTGGGTCGGCGGACAGATTGTCTTGGCCGGCTTGGTCGGCACGGTTCGCCGCGAGTCCCCGGCTGCCCTGTCAGCGGTGGCCCGAGCGTTTGCCCGACTGGCGTGGCCGGCCTTCGCCGTGCTCGTCCTGACCGGAATCTGGAACCTGACGGAGGTCGACCTGGCCAACACGACGACCGAATACCAAGTCACAGTGTTCGTGAAGGTGGCGGTTGCCGTCGCCTCCGGCGTGTTCGTACTGATCCACTCGCTCGGGAAGACGAAGCTCGCGATCGCCCTCGGCGGCGCGCTCGGCGCACTGTGCTCCCTGGCCGCGGTCTATCTCGGGATCTTGTTGCGCACCGGTACCTAGTTGCGCGGGACTTGGCTCCACGGGACTTCGCGATCGACGCGCACGTCGCCCGGAAGGCCGAGGACGCGCTCGCCGAGGATGTTCTTCATCACCTCGGTGGTGCCACCCTCGATCGAGTTGGCGCGGCTGCGCAGGAAGGCCTTCTGCATGGTCTCGAACGCCATCGCCGTCTCCGGGCGGACCATCTCGTAGCTGCCGTAGAGCATTCCCTCTGCACCCATCAGCTCGATCGCCTTGGCGTAGATGTCCTTGTTGAGATCGGCGAAGGCCATCTTGGCGATCGACCCCTCGGGGCCGGGGTCACCCATCTTGCGATTCTGGTTGGCACGGATGTTGGTGAGACGCAAGACCTCGGCTCGCGACCACAGCTTCATCACCTCGTCGCGAGTCGCCGCATCCTTGCGCTCCTCGGGGAGGTTGGCCCATGTCGACGTGAGCGCCTGGATCGTGCCCGAGCCCTTTTGCGGCATCGTGCCGCCGATCGAGACGCGCTCGTTCATCAACGTCGTCAGCGAGACGCGCCAACCATCCCCCGGCTTTCCGAGCATCTCCGAGTCGGGGATGCGCACGTCGGTGAAATAGACCTCGTTGAACTCGGCCTCGCCTGTCATCTGCCGCAACGGCCGCACCTCGACGCCGGGGGCGTGCATGTCGACGACGAACGCGGCCAGACCCGCGTGCTTGACGGCCTCGCTGTCGGTGCGCACCACCAGCAGACCGAAGCGCGAGAGGTGGGCAAGCGTGGTCCACACCTTCTGCCCGTTGACCACCCACTCGTCGCCGTCACGAACACCACGGGAGGCGAGACCGGCGAAATCGGAGCCGGCGCCGGGCTCGCTGAACAGCTGGCACCAGATCTCCTCGCACGTGAACAGCGGACGGAGGTAGCGCTGCTTTTGCGCCTCGGAGCCCCACGCCACGACCGTGGGTGCGCACATGCCGTACCCGATCGGGTTGCGATGCATCGAGTTCGGGGCACCCGCTGCCGACAGCCTGTCGCTGACGATGCGTTGCAGCTTGGGGTTGACTCCGAGGCCGCCGAACCCCTCGGGGAAGTGCACCCAGGCCAGGCCCTTGTCGTACTGCGCGCCGAGGAACGTGACCGCGTCGTGCGTCTTCGGGTGGCACTCGTCGAGCAGTTGATCGACCAAGTCGTGCACGCGATCGGCGGCCCTGTCCTGAGATTCGCCGGCGGCGATGTCGATGGCTGTCATCTCCTGAAGGTTAGTGGTGGCGTGCAACTATCACCGAAGCTGCGCTCATTCGTCTTCGTCGTCGCCGCCGGTATCGGCGACGTCGAATCCGGCCGCGGCGAGACGGTCGAGCAGCTCGTCACGGACACTGCGGCCCGGGGCGCGAGCACGATCGCCGGTGATCCGCCAACCGAGCCTGCTCGAGTAGAGCAGCGGCGGCTCACGCAGACGGCCCGCCCCGACCTCGACAACCCGGGCGAAGAACAGGTGATGGTCGTGCATCGGCTTGACCTCGAAGGTCTCACATCGCAGCCAGGCGATGGAGTTGCGCACGACGGGAAGGTCGGTGCCGGGGATCGTCTCGAGGAACTCGTCGGCGATGTAGCGGAACTTCCGCCCCGGATAGGAGAAGTACTGGCCGACGTCGACCTGGTCGCCGGCGAGGATGCTGACGGCGAACTGGCCGCTGGCCAGCAGGAGCGGGTAGGTGTCGTGCTTCGGTGACACGCTGGCCATCACGATCGGCTCCTCGAAGCTGACCTGGCACACCCAATGGCTGCAATAGGCGCGGGTCAGGCCGTCGTGATGAGCCCCGACCACCTGCACGCCCTTCATCATCTGGCCGAGCGAGCGCTTGATGGTTGGGTCGATCATCAGTTGAAGTGTCGCATCCAGCGCCGATGCTCGGCCGCTTCGCCGGCCAGCTCGGGAAAGGCGACGCGCAGCGGCACGAGCCGCGCCAGCATCGGCCACTCCTCACGCGAGACCAAGCTGTGCTTGAGGTTGTTGAGGATGCGCAACACGATGTCGCGCGTGCTGGTCGGTGCGAGCATCGCATGGTGGAACGGCGCGTCGTGACCCATCCGCCGTTGCCACGCCGAGACGATGCCGACCTCGTCGTAGCGCACTCCACCCGCGAACGGATCGGCGTACGTCGGTGACGCGGCGTCGCGCACCACGAAGTGGCCGGGCATCCCGACGCCGACGATCGGCACTCCCACGCGCTTGCCGATCTCCATCGCCACAACGCTCAACGTGATCGGCATGCCGACGCGACGGGCCAGCACGTGGTGGAGCAACGAGTTGCGTGGGTCGTGGTAGTCGCCGACATCACCGGAGAACAGTCCCGAGCCGAACAGCGAGCTCATGATCCCGTCGAACTCGGACGGGCACGCCTCGGCCAGTCGATCGAGGGCGAGCAAGATCGCAGCAACGTCGGCGGCAGGATCGACGGTCGCCGCGACCAGCGCGCAGAGCAGGTCCAGATGTCGCTCTGCGGCCGGCTCGTTGATCAGCTCCGTGAATCGGTGGCTCGCCGAGTCCATGACCGCAACGTATCGTCATCGGTCCGCTACCTTGCCCGACCATGTATCCGGGGGCATTCACGGCGACGCAACCCGACAAGCCAGCAGTCATCATGGCTGGTTCCGGCTTCGTGCAGTCGTTCGCCGAGCTCGACGCAGCTGCCAACCGGTTGAGCCGCTTGCTCCGTTCGGTCGGGGTGCGACCTGGCGATCATGTGGCGATCTGCATGGAGAACCACGACCGCTACCTCGAGGTCGCCTGGGGTTGTCACTACGCCGGCGCCGTCTACACGGCCTGTTCCAGTCGCCTGACCAGCAGCGAGTTGGCCTACATCATCGACGACTGCGGCGCGGTCGTGTTCGTCACCTCCGTGTACAAGTCCGATCAAGCGGCTGAGATCATCGGGACGACGCCGCGGGTCGTCGCCCGATTCATGCTCGACGGGACGATCGACGGCTACGAGTCGTACGAGCACGCCGTCGCCCAGCAGTCCCCCGAGCCGATGGACGAGGCTCGCATCGCCGGCGTCGACATGTTGTACTCCTCGGGCACGACGGGCCGTCCGAAGGGCGTCGCTCGCGAGTTCAAGGAAGAGCCGTTGGAGGCGTCACCCGGGAACGTGATGCCCTTGCTCAGCCTGATCTTCGGTGTCACCGACGAGAGCGTGTATCTCTCGCCGGCGCCGCTGTATCACGCCGCGCCGCTCCGCTTCTCGATGGCGAGCCACGCCCTCGGAGCCAGCGTCGTGGTGATGGAGCACTTCGACGCCGAGCAGTACCTGTCGTTGGTCGAGCGCTTCAAGGTCACGGTCAGCCAAGTCGTGCCGACGATGTTCGTCCGCTTCCTGAAGCTGCCGAACGAGGTGCGATCGAGGTACGACGTGTCGTCGCTGCGCTGCGTCATTCACGCTGCAGCTCCGTGCCCTGTGCCGGTCAAGCGAGAGATGATCGAGTGGTTCGGGCCGATCATCCACGAGTACTACGCGGGCACCGAGGGCAACGGCTTCGTCTACTGCAACAGCGAGATGTGGCTCGCCCACGAAGGCACCGTCGGCACGCCGATCAACTGCGTCGTGCACATCTGCGACGACCTCGGCAACGAGGTGCCGCGTGGCGTGGCGGGCACCGTGTACTTCGAAGGCGGGGCGGCGTTCGAGTATCACAACGACACGGAGAAGACGACGGCGTCGCGGCATCCGAACGGTTGGAGCACGCTCGGTGACGTCGGCTATCTCGACCACGACAACTTCTTGTACCTCACCGATCGCAAGGCGTACATGGTCATCACCGGAGGCGTCAACGTCTACCCGCAAGAGGCGGAGAACGTGTTGATCACCCATCCGGCGGTCGTCGATGTTGCCGTGTTCGGTGTGCCCAACGACGAGTTCGGTGAAGAGGTGAAGGCTGTCGTGCAGCCGGCGTCGATGCCCGCCAGCAACGACGATGCCATCGCACTGGCCGGCGAGCTGATCGCCTTCTGTCGATCGCAGCTCGCCGACGTGAAGTGCCCGCGTTCGATCGACTTCCGCGAGGAGCTGCCACGGCACCCGACCGGCAAGCTCTACAAGCGGTTGCTCAAGGACGAGTACTGGAAGGCCGCCGGCCGCAACATCTGACTCACTCAGGCCGACGTGAGGGCGTGGAGCTCGTCGAGGATGTCGGCGAGGCGCAGGCTCTCGGTGCGGCCGAACACCGCCGGCTCCTTGCCGGCGGCAACGGCTTCGAACTGCGCGACCATCCCTGCGTAGGCGTTGGCACCTGCGCAGGCGATCGTCTCGACCGTGCCGTCGCGGCGTTCGACGAGGATCTGGCTCTCCTCGGCGGGACCGGGCACGTGATAGCCGGGCAGGTCGGCCAAGCCCTCACTTCCCGACAGAGCCATCTGCTTGCGCAGCGGGGCATCGAAGCTGACGTCGAAGGCCGTGCTGAAGCCTTGACCCCAATCGATCCAGCCGGCCATGTCGGTGTCGACACCGAGGTCGTTGCGAGTGGCCGTGGCCGCCATCGCCTGCGGAACCCGGTCGGCGATGAGCATGAAGGGCGCGATGCAATAGATGCCGATGTCGAACAACGCGCCCGCGCCGCGAGTGTCGATGCGATGATCGCCGAGGCTCATGTCCATCGGGTAGCTGAACGACGCACGACCCGTGTGCAGCGTTCCCAGTGAGCCGTCGCCGGCGAGCTGCAGCAGCCGCTGGGCGCGCGGGTGATGCGGCCACATGTACGCCTCCAGCAGCGTCAGCCCGGCCGACTCAGCGTGATCGAACAGCTCGACGCTGTCCGCAGGAGACATCGTCAGCGGCTTCTCGCACAAGACGTGCTTGCCGGCGTCGAGCGCACGGTGGCTCCACTCGGCGTGCAAATGGTTTGGCAGCGGGTTGTAGACGGCATCGATGTCGGTGCGGGCGAGCATGTCGGCATACGGCGCGAAGTCATCGCCGCGCCGGCTGGGCGCGTCGACCACGGTGTGGCCGAGCTCGTCGAATGCCGGTCGCAGCGCACCCAGATAGATGCGGCTTGATCCTCCGAACACTCCCCAACGCATCATGCGCCGATGACGACCATCTTGACTTCGGTCATCTCCTTGATCGAATACGCCGGGCCCTCACGTGTGTTGCCGCTGTCGCGGACGCCGCCGTACGGCTGCTGATCGGCACGCCACGTGGGCACCTCGTTGACGAGCACCCCGCCGTAGTCGAGCACGGTCACCGCCTTCAACGCCTTGCCGATGTCGGACGTGAAGATCGCCGCCTGCAGGCCGAACGACGAATCGTTGGCGAGCTCCAGGGCGTCGTCGAGCGAGTCGTACGTGGCAATCGCCACCACCGGGCCGAACACTTCCTTGGAGCAGACCTTCATGTCCGGCTTGGCGTTGCTGATCACGGTCGGGCGGAGCACTCCGTGCTCGTCGACGGCACCGCCGGTCAGCACCTTGGCCCCCGCCGACTCCGCCTCGGCCACCCACGCGGCAACACGTTCGGTCTCCTGATGGGAGATCAGCGCGGACACGTCGGTGCTCTCTTCCATCGGATCGCCGACGACGAGCGAGTTGACGTGATCGACGAGGGCCGCGGTGAAATCGTCGGCGATCGACGTATGGACGTAGATCCGTTGCGTGGAGATGCAGCTCTGACCGGCGTGGCTGAACCCGGCCACCTTGATCTTGGCCGCCGCCGTCTTCCAGTCTCCGTCCGGCTCCAGGATCACGGGGGCGTTGTTTCCGAGCTCGAGGCCGACGCGCTTGCGCGGGGCGCGGGCACGGATCCCCCAGCCGACGTCGGGCGAGCCGGTGAACGTGATCAAGGCGACGTCGGGGTGATCGACCAGCGCGTTGCCGACGGTGCTCCCGCCGCCGGGCACGACGTGGAGGTAGTCGGCGGGCAAGCCGCACTCCTCGACCAGCAGCTTGGAGAGCTCGATCGAGCTGAACGGGGTCTGGCTGGCCGGCTTGAGCACGACGGGGCATCCGGCGGCGATCGCCGGGGCGAGCTTGTGGGCGACGAGGTTGAGCGGGAAGTTGAATGGAGCGATCGCGCCGACGACTCCGATCGGGACGCGCAGTGTGAACCCCAGCTTGCCCTCGCCCGCCGACAGGGCATCGAGCGGAACCATCT